>DURM01000091.1 GCA_012837335.1 Bacillota bacterium | reverse complement strand
AGGAAACCGTTAGCTCAGATCTTAATCTAATTGGAAAGGCCAAAACCAGGTTTGGTATTTATGCGGAAGATATTAAGTCGCAGCCGAGAGATCTTTTCCTTTCGGAGCTTGCTAAAAAAACTGATGATGATGCCTTTCATATTTTTGGAGACGTTTATCATTGGTTTGCGAATATTATCGTGATTTTCCCTAGCTCTGTGTATATGCCATTGCCGCTGGCCATTCGCAATGATGATATGCGTAATGAATTTGAGAAATTCCTGGTGCATTTTGATACAGGTATCGATTCCATTGAAGTTGAATCTAGTACCTTGAAAAAGGAGTTAAGTCATTATTCAGATGAAGAACTGAGTGACTTGGAGGAGTTCATTTCGCAGACAAGTGCAGAACACGAAGAGTTCGGCATTAGGGGATCAGATATGCTGTTAGCATTTAGGCGTGAAAATGATGATTTAGTGGTGGAAAAACTGAAGACTAAGCATCAAGATGCTGTTGAATTGTTTGATCTGAAAGATGAGTCTGACGGAACTAAAAGGCTTTTCGATCTTGTCCCACTGTTGTTTGAGGAGCTGGATAATCGGGTTGTCTTTATTGACGAGATTGACCGCAGTATGCATCCTAAGTTGACTGTGGAGCTGGTGAAGCTGTTCTATGACTTTACGGAGAAAAAGCAGATGCAGATGATTGCCACAACTCACGAATCCGCACTACTGGACTTGTCATTACTTCGACGAGATGAGATTTGGTTTGTTGAGCGTCAGGCGCAAGGTTCACAGTTATATTCTTTAGATGACTTCAAAGTTCGCTATGATAAACAAATTGAAGGAGACTATCTGCTTGGTAGATTCGGCGCAACGCCTTTGTTCCCGGCGTTAGACAGTGAATATTGACTTAAAAAAAGGATTTTTGGCCTCTTTGTATAATAAACATATAACAAAATTTACTAATAATTGACAGAGAGGAGGTTAGTCAGCTCCATAATTCTACAGCACTGTATCAAGGAGGAGAGATGATGAGAAAAAGTACTCTTTTGCTTGTAATAGTGTTAGCACTTGCAGTTGCTTTAAGCGGCTGTCTGGTTAAAAGCAAACCAGGACAGCCAACCACAATAGCAGTTAATCCAGAAGATGTTACTATCAATTTAGCCAGTGGATTCTTTACAGCTAAACTATCTGCCAGTATTAAAGATGAGAAGAACAACACCATCAAAGTTGAAGGTGATGACATCGAGTGGGCAGTTGCCGATACTGACGTCGTCGTCCTAGCTAATAATAAAGGTGAAACTGTAACCATTGAAGCAAAAAAGATTGGAGAAACCAAAGTAACGGTAAAATATGGCGCTCTGGATCCGGTTGAAATTCCGGTCAAGGTTATCGATGAGGAGATTATTCCGGAAACAGGTTATAAGGCTCCAAAGGTAGTTTTTCCGCTGAAGGTTGGGGAAGAATGGCCGGTTAAGGACGAGAATGCTTACAGCTTCTTCACAGATGAGTACGGCGGTGAGGAAGTGGGCTGGAAGGTGTGGGTATTCTGGGATGATGACAATGTTTACATTCAGTATGATGTCTACACCGATCTGCCGTTTGGAAATAAGAAAACAGAAAGATATATCTTCGAAGCAGACAGCTTGGAATGGGAAATTAGGACACCAGATGAAAGTCTGAGGCAGAAATGGATGATTGCCCTTACTGAGGAGAAAGGCCATGAGGTTGTCATCCGCTATCCGGATCGGGAGTATTATGTAGCCCCTAACGACCATATGGATGTCAAAATAGAAGAAACTGACTTTGGTTATCGCGGGCAAGTAGTTTTAAGCCAAGCCCATGAAAAATTAGCCGAATTCGGTATTGAACTTGGACTTAAGCTCGAGATGGCTGTTCAAGTTAACGATTCAGAAGATGGCGAAACTCGTACCCGAATTCTCGGCGGATTTGTCGATAGTGGCGAGTATACTGAACTCTGGTTTTTGTATAAGTAGCATCCAATCCATGCAGAGGGCTAGGCTTCGGCCTAGCTCTTGTTTTATTAGCGACTATCTACTTGATAGTGGATTGGCATATAATATGAAAAGATAAGAGAAGGAAAACTGAGCGTTTATACCCAATCTTATTTTTAGATGAAAGTATAGGAATAAAGGAGTTAAAGCCATCAAGGGGGTATGAGCATGGCGAAATCTTTAAGAGTACCGGTTAAAAAGGAAGTGTGGCTGTGGGCAATAAGAGAATCGCAAAAAGATCCGGAAGAGATCTCTAAGCGGTATCCTAGCTTTAACAAATGGATTAATGGTGAACAATATCCTACGTTTAGACAGCTAGAGAAAATAGCGAAATACCTCCACGTACCCTTTGGGTACTTCTTTTTAGACGTTCCCCCCAAAAAAGATGCAGTTGAAGCTGAATTCCGTGTTATTAACAACAAGCTGCCGCAGATGAGTAAAAACCTTAAAGACACTATTTTGGAGATGGATTTCCGCAAAAACTGGATGAGTGATTATAGAAAGAACCTAGGTTGGGAAAAGCTGGATATTATTGCTGACTTCAAAGCTGGACGAACAGGTGATGTCGCTGCTGATGCTCATCTAGCAAGGAAACTGCTCGATCTAACTGAAAACTGGTATGAGCAAGTACGGGATTACGATGCAGCCTACAATCATCTCAAGGAGAAACTGGAAAATGCCGGTATCTTAGTGATGCAAAACAGTGTTGTTGGTATGAATAATTATCGGCGTTTGGATATCAATGAATTTAGAGCGTTTATGCTGTATGATGATGTTGCCCCTTTAATATTCATTAACAGAAATGACACCAAAGCAGGCATGATATTTTCATTAATCCATGAGTATTTTCACGTGCTCTATGAACAGGAAGATCTATTCATAGATATGATAAACAATGAACAAGAAATGAATCGGTTAACCGCTGAATTTTTAATGCCAGCAGTAGATATCAAACAGCGCTGGGGTCATTTTGAGAATCCTTTGGAACGCATAGAAGAGCTATGTCAAGACTTTAAAGTCAGCAGATTGGCTCTCGCAATAAAACTTGAAGATCTGGGATTGATTAACCAAAGTTTGGTTGAGCTGATTAAAACAAAATCTCTGAAGGACTTTGAAACGAGTAGAGAAAGCACCGGAAGTCCCACATTTTACCCAACTTATAAGTCTAGAATTAGCACAGCATTCAGAGAAGCGGTAGTAACAAGTGCGGAAGCTGGTGATATAGAATATACCTACGCATTCAAACTTCTGGGGCTGAAAGGAAGAGCTTACAATACGATAAGAGATGAAATAATGGCCTATGAGTAAGAAATATGCCCTAGATGCCAATATTTTAATCAGCTCACATCGGCAGTACTACTCCTATGATTTTGCACCATCGTTTTGGAACCAGCTAGTTGAAAAAGGT
>DURM01000090.1 GCA_012837335.1 Bacillota bacterium | reverse complement strand
CAACATAAAGGATCGTCTGTGTTTCCACTGCCTGCACTGCCCTAGCACCCACTCCTGCTATCAATGTTAAACAGAGAACGATAAATATCCACCTAGCTTTTGTCTTAAACATTTCCATTCACCTGCCGCCTCTTTTATTTGTAAAAAACTTCTTCATCCAATTATTAGATTCCTATCATTTGTGTTATGATTTTATCCGGTTCTTCCTATTTTTTTTCTTGACAAGCAGCCCTGCTCGGAGATATAATTATAATGTTCAAGGACGTGGGCCTTTAGCTCAGTTGGCCAGAGCACCTGACTCTTAATCAGGGAGTCCTGGGTTCGAATCCCAGAAGGCCCACCATTTTAAAAAGAACAGGTAGAGCCGCTGTCAAAACGACAGCGGCTTTTTTTAATGAAATTTATGCTGGATTTCGAAGGAATGCCTGGCATTTTGTCGAACTTTTTCCAATGAGTCGCTGTTTTTTGGCTAATTTGGAAATAAATCAGACTGTGTACAGGATGGTGATAAGCATCTACTGCCAAAACTGCGGAATGCAGATCAATGACAAAGCAGTTGTTTGTGTGCACTGCGGCATAAGCACTGCCACCGCCGCACAACAGAGCGGCACACAGGGAGTACTGGGATTTGTTTTTGGATTGCTTGGTCTCTTCCTTCCCATCCCCGGTATTGACCTGCTGATTTCGATTGCAGGAGTGGTGCTGAGCATTATTGGGGTCACCGGAAATAGGCGGAACAAAGGTTTAGCCATTGCCGGTCTTGTTATCTCGATTATTGCGGTTACCGGCTGCATTGGACTTCTGCTCACACCCGGCGGGTACTATATTTGGTACTAGTGGTTTAAAAGATTCTTTCTAAGGAGGAATTTTAATGCATTGTAGAAATTGCGGAGCTGAAGTACATGAAAAAGCAGTGGTTTGTGTAAAATGTGGAGTAAATCCTCTCACAGAGTCTAACTACTGCCAGGAATGCGGCCAGCCCACTAATGATAAGCAGGAGATCTGCACATCATGCGGGTGCCGACTGATGAGAGTTTATTCCAAATCCGGCGGCAATGGCGGTTTTGTTTACCCGTCTAACCCTCCCAAAAGCCCCGGTACGGCAGCGTTATTGAGCTGCCTAATCGTTGGCGTTGGGCAAATGTATTTGGGGCAGATTAAGAAAGGTTTAGCTTGGTTACTTGGTATAATCGTTTTGAGTTTTATAACTGCAGGAGTTCTCTGGCTCCCAATCTTAATCGCTTCCATTGTTGATGCGTATAAAACTGGGCAAAAACTGGCGAACGGACAGCCCGTTGGCGAGTGGGAATTCTTCTAAAATGTGGGTTTTAGATGCTTGATCTTTGTCCCCGCTTTATTATAAAAAGATTTAACGCAGCCAACAAGCGGTATTTTGCTTATAGCTTCACCCTAATGGGTGTGGCCTGCGCTGCTTATTTCTACATAATCAGCCCTTGGGCTGACCATGGCTGGCTCGCAGGGTTTTTCACCTGGTTAGGCCAAATACGTACCATTGCCCATTTTGGCTATCGGTGCCCGTTATGTGGAGGAACAAGATCTTTCCTCTATATGTTTTCCGGTAACATCAATACAGCTCTGCACCACAGTTTTTTTGGAACATTTTTGTTTATCTATCTCTACTCGTCGCTTCCCCTGAGGTGGGCTGTTGCTTTTGGATATGAAGGCAGCGTTGGGACCATGCTAATGCGTTTCGACTCATGGGTTGAAAAGAATATTCTTTGGTTGATCTTTATCGGAGCGCTGTCCCAGCTGTTTTTGGACTATACAGGCCTTTTTTATTGGGCTGCTTGATAACTATTTAGAGCCGATACCATTCTTGGTATCGGCTCTGTCATTATCGCAGCGGCAGGATCAGTGCCTTTAAGAGTTCGGCCTGCTCCTGATAAGCAAGAAAATAGCTTTCTGAATACAGGGCAAATGGAGTGCCCATAACCTGTGCTGTTGCTCCCT
>DURM01000089.1 GCA_012837335.1 Bacillota bacterium | reverse complement strand
TAAGCCATTTGTCTGCAGCCGAACTTTATACTCCTGCCTTAACTCCTCCATTAACTCACCTACAGCACCGATCCTGACAATTTTTCCTCTTACTATAAAAGCAATTCGGTCACAAATTCGCTCCGCCTCTTCAAGATAATGGGTGGTAATAAAAATGGTTGTGCCCTGCTGCTTAAGATCTAAGATCAATTCTCTGATTTGTCGTGCACTTTCAACATCTACACCAGTTGTCGGCTCGTCCAAAAATAGAATCTTCGGTCTGTGAATTATTCCGGCGGCAATGGTTAGTTTGCGTTTCATTCCTTTTGAATAAGCTTTGAACGGGCGGTCAGCTGCTTCCGTTAAGTTAAAGAGTTCAAGCAGCTCAGCTGCTCGCCTTTCTCTCTCTGCCCTGCGCATTCCGTAGAGTGAACCGCAAAAGCAGAGATTATCAAAGCCGCTCATTTCATCGTATAAGTTATTTTCATCAGGCACAACGCCAATAATCTTCTGCACAGCCTTGATCTTCTTTACCGCATCCAATCCATCAATCAAAATTTTTCCACCAGAAGGCCTGGACAGACCAATCATCATGTTGATAGTAGATGTTTTTCCTGCTCCATTAGGACCTAAAAATCCAAAGACTTCACCTTGATCTACACTGAAGGAGATGTCGTTAACAGCCGGAACATCGCCATACACTTTCGTTAAGTTTTCGATGGAAATAATTCCCATAATAATCACTCATCCTTCTATAAAAAAACATGGTCTACAGGGCTGTTCCCTAATAAACCATGCTTCTGCTCAGCAATATTACAGCTCCCGCCTGCCTTCAAGGGCTTTTGTAAGCGTTACTTCATCGACGTACTCCAAGTCTCCGCCAACCGGCATTCCGTGAGCAATTCGGGTAACTTTAATATCTAAAGGCTTAATCAGGCGGGCCAAATACATAGCAGTTGCCTCACCTTCAACATCAGGATCTGTTGCCAAGATTACTTCCTTAACAGGTCCTTTCAGCCGCTCAAGCAGCTCCTTGATCCGCAGCTCGCCCGGACCAATCCCTTCCAGTGGTGCTATAGCACCATGGAGGACATGATACAAGCCTTTAAAACTTTGGGTCTTTTCCAGCGCAACAATATCCCTGGCACCTTCTACCACACAAATCGAGCCTTGATCGCGGGCTGGATCACTGCAGATGGCACAAGGATCAGTATCAGTAAGATTATAACACTGGGAACAATAGTGAATCTTTTCTTTGGCGTCAATTATCGCTGAAGCCAAGCTGCGGACATTTTCTTCTGATTCCTCTATCAAATGAAATGCTAACCTTTGAGCAGTTTTCGGCCCAACACCGGGCAGTTTCCGCAGCTCATCGATTAATCTGGACAAAGGTTTTGCATATCTTGCCATTAGAATAATCCTGAGGGCATTCCTGGAATATTAAGTCCACCAGTGACCTTCTGCATCTCCTGCGCTGCCAGATCCTGAGCTTTTCTTAAAGCTTCGTTAACAGCAGCTACTACTAAATCTTCCAGCATTTCCACGTCATCGGGATCGACCGCGTCTGGGGCAATTTTAATAGCAACAATCTCTTGAACTCCGTTGGCAGTAACGGTAATAACCCCGCCACCGGCAGTAGCATCCACTGTTTTAGTTTTTAGTTCCTCCTGAGTTTTGGCCATATCAGCCTGCATTTTTTGAACCTGCTTGAGCATCTTCTGCATGTTCATACTCATACTCCACCTTTCTAATCTTCCTTGATCTTAATTATCTTGCCGCCAAAAATTTCCAGGGCTGCGTTCACTGCGTCGTTGTGTTCTGCTTTTGGCTGCTCAATCGTCTGCTCCTGGTTATCCGGGGCATTATCCGGCTGCGGCTGCTCTTTAACATCACTCATAATGCATCTGATCGTAAGAGGACAGCCAAACATTTTTGACAATGCCCGCTCGGCAGGTTCTCGATGTTTATCCTGTTCGATGCTGGCTTTGTGAAACCCTCTGCCCTGCGGGAAGCCTATAACAACTTGATTGCCCTCAATTCCAACGGGATAACCTTCCCGCAGAAAAGCTTCTGGTTGGATCAAGCGTTCGTTGCGGAGAAGATTGAGAAACTCCTGCCAGTTAGCTTGAATAGTCTTTAATTTGTCCGGATCATCACTCACCGGATTTAACACAATTTGCTGAGATTCCTCTTTTGGCTGGCGCGCAGCATCAGCGGTTCTGATCCCGGTGCGCTCCAGCTCTTGAAGCTTTTTCTCTAAAACATCAACCCGTTCCTGCAGTTTTTCAACCAGCGATTCCGGCTGAATCAAGCGGAGAACAGCTAGCTCTAACGGAACATTGTTATCCCGCACATAGCGCATATCCCGCTCACATTCAGAAAAAACAGCCATAACTTTTAAAATTTGATCGCTGTTCCATTCTATGCCTATGTCTGGTAAAACGGTTTTATTTACAATAGCTTTTCTTAAATATGCCAGAATATCCCTGACAAATTGACTCAGACTCTTACCATCTAAGTACAAGTCTTGAATCTGCTGAAAAAGCTCTGCGCCATCCCGTTGATTCAATCCCTGCAAAAAGCTGATAATCCGCTCCCTTGTCGCAACACCCAAAACAGTACTGACCACTTCTACGCTTAAATGGTCGGAATATGCCAAACATTGGTCAACAATGCTCAAGGCATCGCGCATTCCGCCATCAGCGTGTTCTGCGATAATCTCCAAAGCATCCGGATCTGGCACAACGCCTTCTTTACTTAAAACAAACTGCAGATGATTTTTGATGTCTTCGGCCGGAAAGCGCTTGAAATCGTAACGCTGACAGCGGGAGAGAATAGTTGTTGGAACTTTCTGAGGATCAGTCGTAGCAAGAATAAAAACCACTCGTTCCGGTGGTTCTTCCAATGTCTTCAAAAGCGCGTTAAATGCATCGGTGGTCAGCATATGTACTTCGTCAATGATATAAACCTTATAAAGACCGTCTACCGGCGCGTACTGCACCTGCTCCCGCAGCTTGCGAATTTCTTCAATACCGCGGTTAGATGCTCCGTCTATTTCAATTACATCAAGAGAATTTCCCTGGGTAATACCAACACACTGTGGACATTTACCACAAAAATCAGCCGTTGGCCCTTCAACGCAGTTCAGTCCTTTAGCAAACAAACGGGCCAGCGTTGTTTTTCCTGTTCCCCTCGGACCGGAAAATAGATAGGCATGGCTGATTCTACCTGTATTCAAGCTGTTCTTTAAAGTTCGCACAATATGCGCTTGTCCGACAACCTCATCGAAGCTCTGCGAGCGCCACCGTCTGTACAGCGACAGATAAGCCATTTGGATACCCCCAGGAGGAATTTCCGCAAAATAAAAAGGTCGTGCACCTATCCTCGAAAGGATCTTCCAGGCGGCACCCAGTCAGTTAGCTCGGACCAGGCTGCCTTGCGGCACATAAGAGGATTTACTTACCGCTGCTTCCTTCCGGACCTGACGGGGTTCGTAAAGTCTTATTGCGCAAGACCCAATCGTCAACACCACTTAACTAGACCAGACCCTACAAGACCAATCCTCAGATAGGAATTCGACCCCGCTATAGCGGTTTGCGGGTACAGGGCACCGCTACCTCCCCGTCTAGCACGACACCTACATTTTATCCGATCCGAGCACTCATGTCAAGGTGAGCGAACTGCTAAAATAACCCTTCAGCGGTACTGCGGCTCCTCATCTTTGACATGACCTAGGCGTCCTTTTAGGCGTGGAATCATTTCATCAACCGCCTGTGACATGGATTCAAACATGTCACTGACGGCAGGTTGATCCGTTTCCAACGCGTGCATTTTTAACTGGCTGCTGAGGCTTTGAGCATCTGCAATTGTTTTTTCCAATCTGTTTTTTACAGTCACTTATTCACCTCCCAGAAATTCTATCCCTACTAGTTTAACCAGAATCGGTCCCGATAAAGCAAAAAACAGCAGACCCATTAGTCTGCTGCCTATTTTAAATGGCGGAGAGAGAGGGATTCGAACCCTCGAGAGGCTTATCACCTCTACACGATTTCCAGTCGTGCCTGTTCAGCCAACTCCAGCATCTCTCCATGTATATTATTAACAATTTTTTCTGGCGGAGAGGGTGGGATTTGAACCCACGGGACACCAAAGGCATCCAACGGTTTTCGAGACCGCCACATTCGGCCGCTCTGTCACCTCTCCTTATCTATTTATTCCGTTTCCGAAGTCCCGCAAAAAAATCTTTCAGCATTTGACTGCAGGTTTCCCGACAAATACCGGCAGTCACCTCAACCCGATGGTTTAAACGCTCATCTTGAACCAAGTTCATCAGTGAAGAAACAGCGCCTGATTTCGGATCGACAGCACCGTATATCAGCGAATCGATTCGGGCGTTAACTATCGCCCCCGCACACATCGGGCAGGGCTCTAATGTAACATACAACCTCGTATTTGTCAATCTCCAGCTGCCTAAAAACTCAGCGGCAGCCCGGATAGCAATCATTTCAGCGTGAGCCGTAGGGTCACCCAGGGTCTCCCGCTGATTAAATCCGCGTCCAATAATCTGGTCGCCAAGCACAACCACCGCTCCGACAGGAACTTCGCGAAGCTCAAGTGCTTTTTTCGCCTCAATTATTGCTTCTTTCATATAAATTTCATGCATTGGAAACCTCACACTATATGATTATACAAAAAGTATAGCAAAAAAGTCAAGCTCCAACAAGTAATTTGCTGGAGCTTGTAATTTATTTCCATAATTATCGTTTATTATTGAGCCGAAGGGCCCTGAGGTCCTCTTGGTTGAGCATCTGGCTCCAAACCGAATCCACCCTGCTGATTGATAAGTGACTGCTCAGCAGCAGCGATCATCCGGCGAACCATATGTCCACCCACAGCACCGCACTCACGGGAAGAAATGTTTCCCCAGTATCCTGATTGGTACTCAGGATTGATCCCCAATTCGCTTGCTACTTCGTATTTAAACTTTTCCATTGCCTGAGCAGCTTCAGGAACCACCTTGCGGTTTCTGCTCTTGCTGCCTCGTGCCATTATGTCACCTCCTTCGGTCTCCGGTAATAATATAACCGCATTTCAAAGCGTTTAACCTGGTAATATCCCGCAAAAAAAGCAAGGCAGCCCTCCTGGGCTGCCCATTCTTATTTAATTGTTAGCTTTGATTTGGCTCCTGCGGAAAACCACCGCGGAAGTTTGGCTGACCACCCTGACCGGCGAGCGACTGTTGAGCCGCAGCGATCATGCGTCTTACCATATGTCCTCCCACTGCACCGCATTCCCGTGAAGAGATATTGCCCCAATAACCCGATTTGTACTCCGGATTAATGCCTAATTCAGTTGCTACTTCATACTTAAACTGATTCATGGCTTGGATTGCTTGCGGTATCACAACTTTGTTTGAAGTACTTGAACCTAATGCCATGCAAGTTCACCTCCTTAAGTTCCGGTGCAATCTTAATGTACCCGGTATGCACCGAATATAAGCAGGTAATCTGCTGGCTCTTCTACCAATTGAGACCTATTATGCCAATAAAAAAGCCCCTAGCGGGGCCGAAAACTACAGAGAAATTGCATCAGTTGGGCAGGAATCGGCTGCTTCTTCACAGCATCCAGCTGCAGCGCAGTCGGCTCCTTCCTTAACAACGGCTAAATTGTCATCGTTCATTTCAAAAACGTCCGGACAAATCTCTGCGCACAGGCCGCAGCCGATGCAGAGATCATGATCAACACTTGGATTAGCCATTATGTAGAAATTCCTCCTTTAAATCTTAGCTGAGCTTCTCAAACATATCTTTCCCTACACCGCACTCTGGGCATACCCAATCTTCCGGCAGATCTTCAAAAGCTACACCCGGTTCAACACCTTGAGTTGAATCGCCCTCTTCTGGATCATAGACATAACCACATACTGTGCATTCCCACTTTTCCATACTTCTTCAACCTCCTCTTTTTTTTGTATCAACCTGTCCCTCTTATTCAAAATGCTGGCGAATGTAAGATGGAACAGAAATACCGTACGCCCGATACATTTCTTCAACAACGGATTTAGTCAGATCAACCCCGCCATAAATTACCATGGTATTGACCAAAACAACATCAATCTGTTGCTCCTGTGCTACTTTGGCAATGTGCTGATTAAGAGAATTAAGGATATAAATGCGTAAATCCTCCTCAAATTGAGCGACTAGAGAACTATAGTATGCGTATAATTCGCTGATTTCATTTTCATCAGCCGCCTGCTCCATTTTTTGTTCAAACTCACTGTTGTATTCCAGCACTGCCTGCTGATACTCTTGATTTTTCAGAGGATACTCGGGATGAGCAGAAAAAAGGAATTCATAATCAACAAATCCAATCTGCATCGCTGCAGCTGCTGTCGACCAGAAGCTGGTCAGCAGCAAAACTAGAACAGTTAATCTGGCAAACTTGTTCCTTCCTGCCATGTCTGTGCCTCCTATTGATTAATGCGATTTTCTTGGCTTTCCTGCTGTTTTCTGATCTCAATCAGATCAGTTAATGTGGTGTTGGATAATACTCCAAGCATAGCTTCCTGAGCCTGTTTCCAAACTGGATGCAGTGGGCATAATGCTTCATTAATGCATTCAGCTTCTGAAGACAAGCAGCGTGTAATCGCAATCGGACCTTCGATGACTTCAACAATTTCCAGCACACTAATTTTGTGAGGATCACCAATTAACCGGACACCTCCACCAGGACCGCGCACACCTTCAACCCAGCCTTTGCTGCCTAACATGGCTATGATCTGAGGCAAAAAATTGGCGGGGATATTCTGGCGGAAAGCAATTTCTTTTGAAGAAATAAACTGACCGGGATTCATCGCTAACTCAAGGAGGGCACTGATGGCGTATTCAGCCTTTTTGGTTACTTCCATCAAATAACCTCCTCCCCCTGTCTTGAATACAGACAATTATTACTTCTTTACTAAATTATACCCCTCGCATTCTCCAATGTCAATAAATAGTCTTAATACTGCTTTCTGCTTGCAGGCGCATAAACCAACAAGTATAATACTATTAATAGAAATAATGTTGCTATTTTGCCGCCATTTTGTTAAAATACGGTTAACATATCTTTAATAAACTCAAAGGAGTTATTCGTATGGAACGCATCGGTATTATTGACTTGGGTTCGAACTCAGTCCGGCTGGTAATTGTTGAGGTCGATGATCACGGCGCTTATTACCAGCGAGAGAATCTGAAAGAGACAGTTCGACTAATTGCAGATATAGACGAGAATGGTATTCTGTCAGAAAAAGCAATGCATTATGCAATCGAAACGATCCAATTATTTATCCGTCTCTGCAAAGCGCGGCGCGTTGACCACATTATTACGGTGGCCACAGCTGCCGCTCGACAGGCTGCTAACCGCCGCATCTTTATCGACCGCATCAAAAAAGAGACCAATCTTGACTTCAAGGTTTTATCCGGAGAAGAGGAAGCTTATTACGGCTACCTCGGCACTGTTAATACCATGCCCCAAACTTCCGGATTGATGGCAGATCTTGGCGGAGGTTCCTTAAAGCTGGTCTCCTTTATGGACCGCATGAAGGAAAACAGCTCTAAACTGCCGTTCGGTTCAGTGAGCTTAGCCAGGAAATACAATACGATCGATAAGCCGGATCCTGAAGACCTGCAGCGGATGGAAAGCGATCTAACCAATGCGTTTAAAGCTCTACCTTGGGTCCAGGGCAGCCATCCCATCATTGGTGTGGGTGGTACTTTTCGCTCGCTAGCTCGGGTTGTGCGCAAATCTAAAAACTATGTTCCAGATATAACCGATGCTTATGAGCTAAATTATAACGATGTGGTAACATGCTATCAGCGCCTATCCCAAATGACGCTGGAAGAACGGTTAACTGTCCCCGGATTAGAACGAGCGCGGGCTGATATCATTGTTGCCGGTGTTGCCGCCATTAAATGCTTAATGGAAGTGAGCGGCCGTCAAGATATCATTATCAGTACAACCAGCATTCGGGATGGACTGCTGTACGAGTACCTCCATCGGTATACGAAGGACCCAATCGTCCTAAGCGTTATCACCCATCATATCGACAATTTGATCACCTATTACAAGCTGGAAGAAACACACCTGCGCAGAGTCTCAAACTTAGCTGTAACACTATTCGATCAGCTCTATCCGCTCCATAAGTTAAACGGATTTGAACGCAGATTACTGCTGATCAGCAGCCTGCTTCATGAAATCGGCAGTGTAATCGATGTGGAAGGGCGGGACAAACATACCCTTTACATGCTTTTGAACGCACCGGTTCATGGATTAACCCATCGAGAAAGAGTGATCGCCGCTTATGTTGCCGCATCCCACGACGACCTGTTCTTGGCAAACATCGAGGATTATATCACCAACGGTCCTCTCACTCCGGAAGACCTTGATTTAATCAAAAAGCTGGCCCTATTCCTCCAGATTGCCCATTCCCTTGACCGGAGTCAAACCGGTACAGTGACCAGAATCAGCGCGGAAATCCTGGATGATAAATGCCTGATTAAGGTCAGAGCGAAGTCCTCTGCCGAACTGGAAATTAACGATGCCAGACGCAAAGATAAAGCCTTTGCCAAGGTCTTCGATCTAGGTCTGTCCATTATTCGCAGTGACTCTTTTTACTAAACCAGCGATTAATCTGTGATATCCGGCCAAGCGATTTCGGATTCCAATATTTTCACAAACTGCTCAAGACCGCTTTGATCCAACTGATCGAAGCGGTTTATTATTGGGCTGTCGATGTCCAAAACTCCCCTTACCCTGCCCCCAGAGATAATCGGAACGACGATTTCCGATTGGGAAGCGGGATCACAGACGATATGTCCCGGGAATTGATGGACGTCCGGAACCAGGATTGTCTGCTTTTGAGCAGCCGCGGTTCCACACACGCCTGTCCCCAGGGCAATCCGGATGCAGGCTGGTTTACCTTGAAATGGACCCAGCACCAATTCTCCGCCTTTCATCAAATAAAAACCAGCCCAGTTGATTTTTGCTAACCTCTCATACACAAGTGCACTGGCATTTGCCAAATTAGCAATGGCGTCCGGTTCACCTGCGATCAATGCGGTTAAACTTCGATTCAGCTCTTGATAGAATTCTAATTTATTCATGCAGCATCACCTGTAGGGGGGTTTCTACGCAGGTGGGTAAATTCCTTTTATTTTAAAAGGCACCTGTCGCCAGATGCCTTGGAGTCCTATACATTTACAGTTTGAAGCGAATCGTGGGACTCAACTGACTGAATCGCTTCTACACTCATTATCTGCCGCTTTATGTCTCTTAAACTCACCGCCGGCTGGTACAAGAGATTATAATACTCGGTCAGTGTTCGGTCAGTAGTAAACCGGTTCACCGCCATAGCAATACTGTTATTCATCATCTCAACCCACCGCTTGCGGTTCTCATAATAGGTTGGAATAACCTCATTTAGCAGCACATCGTATAGATTGGCGGCATCAACCTGAGTCTGCTCCGGTCCCTCGTAGCCCCCACTGATCTGCCAGCCATTTTCGCCGTGGACGCATCCTTCCGGCCACCAGCCATCAAGAGTGCTCAGATTCAGCACACCATTTAAGGCCGCCTTCATTCCTGAAGTTCCGGAAGCTTCCAAAGGACGCTGAGGATTGTTTAACCAGACATCACAACCGGAGGTCAGCAGTCGTCCTACAGCCATATTATAGTTTTCGAGGAAAACTACACTCTCGGGGAAGCGCTTCACGTAGTGCATCAGATTTCTGATCACCTGCTTCCCCACATCATCCAGGGGATGGGCTTTCCCGGCAAATACCAGCTGGACTATGCGCTCCTTCAGCAGAGGTTCAATTATTTCAGGATTATGGAAAATCAACCCACTCCGCTTATACGCAGCAAATCTGCGGGCGAACCCGATAATCAAGTTATCCTGTTCTAACCGGATCCCGGTTTTATCTTCAATGAACTTGATCAGCTGCCGCTTGGCTGTCATATGCGGACGCCACACATTGCCCTGGGTCTGAAATATCTGCCAGATCTGCGGATGCTGCCAGCTTCTTTGATGTACTCCGTTAGTTACTGCAATAATGGGCGAAGCACCCATGTTGCCCCTCCACATAGAACGCGCTGTCATGCCGTGAAGCTGAGATACGCCATTGGCAATATAGCTTAAGCGCAGACCTGCCACAGTCATATTAAAAGGGTCTCCGCCAAGCTGAGCAGCCTGATCGTAGTTTAAGCCGTTATAGGCTCCCATAAACTGCAGCAGCTGATGGGAATGCTCCTCATTTCCTGCCATAACCGGAGTGTGAGTGGTAAACACAATCTGCTGCCGCGCCGCTTCCCAGGCATCTTCAAAACTCATTCCCCGCTCTATATTTTCGCGGATGAGCTCAAAACCGCTAAATGCAGCGTGTCCTTCATTCAAGTGATAAATATCAATATCTATATCCAGCGCCCTCAGCGCTCTTACTCCGCCAATTCCGAGGATCATCTCTGCCGCTACCCGATCCTGACCGTCGCCATAGTAAAGCTGGCGGGTCATCCATCCATGGCTGCTGTCCGGGGTATTAGCGTCCAGTAAAAACAAAGGAACATTGCCAAATTTTTCGGTCTTCCATACTTTGCAGACAACCTCTTCGCCCCGCACCAGGATCTTCACAGTCACACCGGTATCTTCCAAGTGTTCACGCGAATACTCTTGGGCACAGTCATAGGGATTGTTGTCTTTATCGATAAACTGATCTGTATACCCTTCGTCCCATAAGATTCCCACACCCACCATGGGCAGACCCAAGTCTTTGGCAGACTTCAATAAATCTCCCGCCAAAATACCCAGTCCACCGGAATATATAGGAAAAGTTTCATCCAAGCCAAATTCCATGCAGAAATATGCAACCCTAGGCTTGCGGTGAATTAAGGTCCCCATCACTTTCACTCCTTTTACATAATCTGTGCTGGTAGTTTTACTGCAGTTCCTTGTCGATAAATGCGGTAATCCAGATTGGGGAAAATATTATTTTTGGCTTCTAATTTGGAAAGATAATCCGAGTCTACTCTGCCGGAGCGAATCTGCTTCTCCAGCTCCCAAAACTGACAAATATGCTCGCGGGTTCTTTTGACCGCGTATTCAGTCATTGTTCCTGCATTCATGATAAATGCCCAGTCGCTGCTCTGAGCCAGCAGCAGCTCCCTGGCGGCTTGATTCAGGCCCCGGATAATCAGGGAGTTATCACTCTCACAGTTCGCCAGTTCAATCATAGCTTTAGCCATCAAAGAAAGATGGCGGTAAATCCAATCATTGGTATTATCGAGCCAAACCTCATTGTAGCCATTAAATCCCCAGCTTGACATCGAAGGTTGGACCACCTGATTAACAGGGTATCGCTTTAAGTATTCCCCAGGAGTGCCTAATTTAATTGTTGTCTGATCGAAGGCGATTTTTTTGATCAGAAACTCAAGCCACTGAGGACCTTCGAACCACCAATGGCCGAACAGCTCAGCATCGTACGGCGCAGTGATAATTGGCTCGCGCTCCATATGCTGACAGAGATACTCAACCTGTTTTTCGCGGTTAAACATAAAGTTCCCAGCATGCTCGGCTGCTTTTTCCCGGGCAGCCTTAGGACAATAGGGCTGCTTATGATCGGTGGGGCCGGTAATTTTATAATATTTAATCCCGGTATGGCCGCGATGATCGCTGTACAAATACGGTCGGATATAATCATAGTCTAAATCAAATCCGATATCGCGATAAAACTCCCGGTAATGGTAATCCCCGGGATACCCTTCCGTGGAACTCCACACCTGCTTGGAACTTTCCACATCCCGGCCAAAAAAAGCCACTCCCGATTCGGTCACGACTGGCGCAAATACGGCATAACGCGGACGCGGCTTACTGTGGAGCACACCGTGGGTATCTAAAATGACATATTTGATTCCATGTTTATGGAGATATCGATCCATTCCAGGTGCATAACCGCACTCCGGCAGCCACATACCTTCCGGATCGCGGTGAAACTGCTGGCGGTACCAATCAACGCCAAGCCTAATCTGCGCCTCGACTGCCTGCTCTTGATCCATCAGCGGTAAAAAGCCATGAGTAGCCCCGGATGCAATAATCTCCAGCACACCCAGTTCCTGAAACTCAGCAAAAGCAGCGACCAAATCACATCGATACTGCTCCTCAAACAGTCTGCGGCTGGTTTGAAACAATTCATGGTACATCTGAGCCAGAGGATAAAACTGAGACTGAAAGCGGGTTCGCTCCAGTTCTTTTTCGCTCAGTTCGATTAAACTATTGAGATGCTTGATGTAGCGCTCGATTAAAAGCGGATCCCGGAGCATTGAACCTAGCGTAGGAGTAATCGACATAGTCAGCTTAAAAGGCACCTGCTCCCCAACCAGCCGTTCAAACATGGACAAAAGCGGTAGGTATGTTTCTGTGATCGCTTCAAACAGCCATAATTCCTCGAGGGTCTTTTCTCTCTCCGGATGCCGGACAAACGGCAGATGGGCGTGGAGTATGATCGCAAGAATTCCTTTTGCCTGCTTCATTCGTGTAATTCCCCTTTTAATATGTTTCCTTCGTTATCAGCGGCACGATTGTTTGTTTTTGCTTACCATCTCTGCTGACTGCCTTGATAGGAAAGATTGTGCAGCCTTCAGGCAACGCGTATCTTACGGTAAACGATCCGTCAGGATTGGTAGGCACAGCCTCACCCTGAATAAAGACCACCGCATCGGGCGCTGTTTTTCCATAAATAACCAGTTCTGTATCAACGATTAACTCTAGTTCGTCAGCGGGTTGAGGCGGCTTGTACATCTGACTGGAAATATGCCAAAGCTGGGGCGAGCTTAACTGCTCTCCCGCCGCTTTAAATGCGTACTGGGTGTACAAGTCCTCAATGCTTGCCCAGTTTTCATCCTCGACAGCGCATACTCCGCCAAAGGGTGTAACTACAAAATTGGAAGCTAGAAGCGAAACCGATCCCTGAGAGCCCACCAGCAGGATTTCCATCTGATAAGCACTGCCCGGTTGCGGCAGATGGACATACTGCGCTCCCAGATTCGCTTCAAGAGGCAGATCGCAGACAACCTGCCGTTCAAATGCTTCTCCCATCCAAACTCTGAGGACTATGCGCGCAGAAGGATCCTCCCCTAAATCCTGTCGAGCCTTGTTCAGAAGGTCATCAGTAAGTTCCCAGAAGACGTAGACCCAATGTACATTCTTAACCAAGCACACCAAATAAGGTGTTCCATATGCATCAGGTATAGGAGGCGTAAATCCGGATGGTTGTAATATGCTCAATTATGCTTCCCCTCCTAAAAGAAAGTTTTCAATCTGGTCAGCATAGACCTGGGCTAGGGCGTCCGCCTCTTCGCTGGTTTGAGCTTCACAAAAAACATGAAATAGGGGTTCATCACCGTCTGGTACCACCAGCGCCCAGCCGCTGTCAAGGTAATATCGAATACCATCCAAAAACTCAGCCGTTTCAAGATCGGCCGCCGAAATCATGCTCCGCATAACTCTGCCTTTACTCTCCCATGGGCAGTAGACCGTTTTATAAGCACGGTTTTGGGTACTTTCAAAACGAATCTCATCAAGGGTTGTACCAGTTTGTCTTAAGTAACTTAAAGCTTCACCGATGCTGACTAGCGGATCAATAAAAGGAAAATACTCTATTTCGCTTTCAGGGTCTACCCGAACATTGCCAAGCTCTGAAGCAATTTCCATCCACACTCTCGGGTCAGTTTTAGTCCAGACAACTTCCATATTCTGCTGTTTGGCTGTTTTCGCCACATGGTTGGAAACATGAACTGGCACAGCAACCCGGTCTTGACTTTTAAGCTTTTGGTTATAGATAAACAGCTCCCACCACTGATCATCTGTTAATGCGCTGCCGCTGGGATCAGCTATTTCCCACTGCTGATCTGCTATCCGAATTATAAGCTCTGGGTCATCGCGAACTATGCTGCATCCTGCCCTGGTTAAAAACTGCCCAGCCAGATCTGCCAGTTCCTGCTCATCCCCAGAGATCTTTAATCGAAAACCCTGTAGATAAGGGGCGTATAGTTTTGCTGCACTCGCAATATACTGCTCGGCCAATTTGGGGACATACGCCAAAGCTCCAATTTCGGCAGCGCCGACGCGTGGGAAATCCTCACGCAAGAAAAGATTCTCAATTCTGCGCTGCTCATCCTTAGACAGCCAGTATCCATGCTGGTCCCAGCAGATAATGTTTACTGAGTTTTCCTGTTCGACCAATGTCCGGCAGTGGAGACCGCCATCCACTTTGATATAGCTGACACCGAAGCGCGCAAGAATACCGTGAACGCTGCCGGTATCATAGACATTAATTCCGGCAGCCAGCAAGCCGGAAATAAGGGCTCGTTTTGCAACCCGTCCAAGCTCACTGCCATCGCTGCTGACAAGTACTGCTCCACCTCTACCGACAAAGGCTCCATAAGCCAATCCGAACCGCACAATCTTCTCTGGAGTCAAGGATGTGCGGATATCCCCTTTGATGCCATCTTTGGTAAATAGAGTTGATTCGCTGTGACTGCCCCAAACCACACTGTCGCTCAGACGAGAACCAGCGGCAATTTGTTTGTGGGGCCAGATTTTAACATTTGGTTCAATTATCGTTCTTGAGCCTATGATCGATTTCTCTCCCACTATCGACCCTTCGTAGACTTGCGTCTTTGCTCCAACACATGCATTACTTGCTAAAACTGCACCTCGCAGCTGGGAGTCTGCGCCCACCTTTACATGCGGCCACAGCACACTTCGTTTAATATCCGCACCGGGATCAAGCTGACAGCAGCTGCTGATCACAGTGTACGGGCCGATGCAACAGCCCGACGTTATTTTTGCATCCTTTCCGATGTAAACAGGTCCGGTAATCTGGACATCATCGGCAATATCAGCATCAATATCGATCCAAATACTGCTGCTTTGCGCTTCCGGCAGTTCAATCTTAACCTGACCTGACAAGCAGTCATACTGAGCTTGGCGGTAGGCTTCTAAGCCGCCCACATCGGACCAGTAGCCATCCGCTGTATAGCCATACAGCGGAGCCCCTTGCTCAAGCAATTTAGGAAATAAGTCCTGGCTGAAATCAAATTTTTCATTCTTAGGAATTTGGGTAAGCGCTTCCGGTTCTATAATATAGATTCCGGTATTAACTGTGTCGCTGAAAACCTCACTCCAGGAGGGTTTTTCTACAAACCGAACGATCCTGCCCTTCTCATCAGTAATAACTACCCCGTAGCTGAGAGGATTGGGTACCTCAGTCAATACTATGGTTACTAAGGCGCCTTTTCGACGGTGAAAATCAACAGCGAATTGGAGATTGATATCTGTCAGGCAGTCACCGCTGACAACAATGAAGGTTTCATCAAGGAAGCTCTCCGCATTCTTAACACTCCCGGCTGTCCCCAATTGTTTGGGTTCAATGAAATATTCGATAGAAACATTATAATTGCTGCCATCCCCAAAATAATCTTGAATTACCTCCGGCATGTACCATAAGGTGCTGGCGATCTCATGAAAATCGTGCTTCTTCAGCAGATCAAGAATATGTTCCATCATCGGTTTATTGACGACAGGAACCATCGGCTTGGGCATGGTGCATGTCAGCGGGCGCAGCCGTGTACCCTCGCCCCCGGCCATAATAACCGCTTTCATTCTTTGTCCCTCCTCAGTCTTCTCTGCGCTGACTTAGCTATGATAAGGTCCAGATAATCGCCTGTCTGCTGATAGCGATCATAGCGAGGCAAGTTAGCCATCCTGGAGTTGAAATCCCGCCCATCCTCCAACGCGCTGCGGCTGATGACTTGGTTAAACACCTCCTCTGTCTGCTCAGCAATTCTACTCCACTGATACTTGGTGGTAACATCTTCATAGGCCTGATCCCGCAGCTTCTTGGCTAAGGCAGGAGCGTCCAGGATAGCCACAATATTATCTGCCAAAGACTGGCTGTTGCCCACGTAGGTGGTTAAACCATTTTTTCCGTGCTGTACGATTTCGGCAAAACCTCCAATATCGCTTACCACCACCGGTGTACCAGCTGCCATAGCTTCCAAAGCCACAATTCCGAAAGGCTCATATAAACTGGGAAAAACCGCTGCATTCGCTATGCGGTAAAAGCTGTTTCTAATCTGATCATCTACAAATCCGACAAAAATAACTCTGTCAGCTGCACCCATCGCTGCCGCCCTGTGCCGGAGTTCTTTTTCATTTGGTCCTGCACCAGCAACAATAAACTTGGCATCAGGTATCCGCGCCAGCACCTTAGGCACAGCGTCCAACAGCACCTGTACCCCTTTCTCGTAGACCAGCCGCCCTATAAAAAAAACAATTCTCTCTTCTGGACTGGCATATTTACTTCTAAAAGCTGTCAAATCTTTCACAGTGCTGGTGAATTTGTCCGCCTTGACGCCATTGGGTATAACCATTATTTTATCCTGGGGCACTTGGAATATGCGCTGAAGCTCTCCGCACATATAAAAGCTGCAGCAGATGACGGCATAGGCTTCGTAGGTCAGCCACCACTCCACATCGCTGATATGCCGCTGCAGATCATTGTGCAGTCCATTATTGCGCCCCCACTCTGTCGCATGGATTGTGGCGATCATTGGACAGCCAAACCCATGTTTTAGCACTTTGGCGGCGTGCCCAACCAACCAGTCATGGGCATGCACCACATCCCAGTGCCAACCACTAGACCACAGTTTAAGAGCACGTTCGATCACTTGGTAATTAAAATAAAAAACTGAATCAAGAAAATTCAGCGGCTGTGGGTGCTCTGTGTTCACTCGCTCTACCCTTACCCCTTCCCGAAACTCAGAGCTGCTTCCCTGAGGATAATCGCCGGAAATCACGCAGACATCATGGCCCCGAGCAGCCATTGCCTCGGATAAATCAGCAACTGCGCGGGCCAGCCCGCCTACAATCTTAGGCGGGTATTCCCAAGACAAGACCAGTATTCTCACTCACACCACCACCTAAAACCATCTTCAGATAGAGCATTACCCAAATTGGTAAAATTTATTAGAGAAAATTGGCAAACAAAAAAAAAGACGGGCGTCCTCTATCCCATCCTTTACATAAAGCCAGAAAAAGATTCGATTTTCTCTAATCCAATCTATTCCACAGGCTTTACAGCCCGCTCCCGCACTGCAGTAAGAATTTCCTGAAGAAAAGCCTGCCTCAGCTCCGGATCAAGCATGTCCTTTTCCGAGATTACTCTGCATCTAGGGTATTTCTTTAATACCTCAGCTGCGAAAAAACCGCTGATACTTCCAATGGGCTCTTCGGGCGAGTCGACAGCAAAGAGCTTACAGTCCTCTATTCCGCAGGAAGGAGAGCGGCTTTTGAGGATAAATCCATCCACATGCTCCAAATCTTCCAGAAAGCCTTCGGCAAAACCAATCATCTCATCTGTCAAATCCCGATCTGTGGAGGGCTGGATTAATCGTAAACCCTGATCGGTCTTATAGATGCAGATCGGGTCCCTGGGAACAGAGAGCCCTATTCCCACTTCCGGACAGACAGGAATAAATTCTACAAAAGGTTCTAGTTCCTGGATAAAATCTGCCTCGATCCGAGCTCCATCATAGCGGCAGGCGTCAAAACTCAAGCATCTGCTTACTACAATTACCGGTTTCTGATAAACTTTCATAGTCACACCACCATTTAGTAATCCCAATTAAATTGATTCCACGGATACAGCCTGGTCGGAGGCAGAAGCTTAAAGGTCATCCATTCTTTTAATGTTGGATGGCTGAACCCCACCTGACAAGACCACAAAGCGATTTGAACATGATCTTTAGTCGGAATGCCGTACTTCTGGTCTCCAATCAACGGAGTACCCTCGGCTGCAAACTGCGCACGAATCTGATGCGGGCGTCCGGTTATCAGCTCTATCCGCACAAGACTGCATCCCTTTTGGCTTTCCAGCACCTGGTAATTCAAAACAGCTTTTCTGCTGCCGGAAACCTCTCCAGCACTCGCCGCAACCTTATTAAGTTCTCTATCTTTCTTTAAATAATGGACAAGCTGTCCAGCAGATTTTTTAGGTCTGCCGTGAACAACGGCCAGGTAGATCTTCTCAAAACTTCCATCAACAAACTGCTTGGAAAGGCGTCCGGCTGCCTTCGAAGTCTTGGCAAAAACCATCACACCTCCCACCGGGCGGTCAAGGCGGTGCACTAAGCCAAGATACACATTCCCCGGTTTATTGTAGCGCTCCTTTAGATCCTGCTTCAACAAAGTCAGCATATCGGGATCACCAGTGCGATCTGCCTGAGACAGCACATTAACCGGTTTCTCCACCACCAATAAATGGTTGTCCTCATAGATTATTGGAATAGACAGCATCAAATTCATCCTTCAAGCTCGCGAAATCTAACCGTTCCGTAGGTTTTCATCAAATAGTACATTCCAGCACAACCTAGGATTACAATTCCTGAAAATAGTACTGCAGCGGCCGCTATTTCTAATCTCAGCATAAAGGTTAAAGCAATCAGGCCAAATCCTATCACCATACTAGCCAGCATATTATACAGTAAATTCATATTCTGCTTAACTGCCATCTGCTCAGTGTCCCAATCCAGCTTAGGATTGAGCAGATCTATCATCAGCCCCATCATACCGGTTAAAAGCATGGCAGCAAAACTGGCGGCTAGAACCAAAATCGTAAAATAAACCGGAGCTTTGATCAGCACCGCTGCTGGTATAACCATGAGAAGAAATCCGGCGTAGCTGAACACTACCCCCGATAAAAGCTTAGCGATCAACTGTTCTTGATAACGCATCGGGATATGCTTAACATATAACTGCTGCCCTTCCCGAGAAATAGCGGTAGCTGTAATACCATTGCTCCCGCCGAGAATGGCCGCTATTCCCAATACAACACCAAAGACTATGCCCGCTATTTCTGGTTCCTGAAGAATGCCGGAAAGCGTTCCAAGTCTCTCAACAAAACCAACTTCGGCTTCATTGGAAGAAAAGAACAGTCCCATAATTAAAAATAGCGGCCAGACAAAATTTATTACCACACAGTTGAGAAAATAGATCGGCGTGCGGATTAAAATCTTCATCTCCAATAAAAGATAAGATAGGATCGGTGTCCGCTGTTTAACGAGCCCGCCAACCTGGTCAGCTTTGATGCGGTGGCGCCGTGAGCCCGATTCAGAGATCCCAATTACACCTTTAAAATAGATCAGCTCCGCGAAAAACAGCAGCACTAAAAACGCGGCCGCTGACAGAGCGGCAAATATCAGCAGATTAGTCAAACCGCTGGCAATTTCGAAATTGATCAGCGATTTCAACGCCCACTGCACACTGGGAAACAGCCTGGTCTGAAGCATCGAGAGAGCATTTCTGTCATCAAGAATCATCTGCTGCAGCATTTCTGGTGTAATTGTATCAAATCGCTGCAGAAAAAAGTTAATGCTCACACCAAGAGCAAAACTCAGCAGACCTCCCCCAATCTTGAGCATTTCCCGGTAGCGTCCCAGATTAGTAACCCGCATCACCAGCATCACCAAGAATGCCGCCAGCACCAAGGGCACAATTGGCAGAAATACTGTAATGATTAAGCCGTACAGATAGAAAAGTATACCAGCTTTTTGCTGAATACCATAGTAAACAAGAATCGGCAGAAATACAAATCCGACTAACAAATATTCATACAGTACTACTGTGAAAAACTTGGCGCCCACAATCTCCCGCGGCTTTACCGGCAGAGGCAGAAAGTTTTCAACATCATTTGCAAAGTAAAAAGTGCTGAGAATATGAAAGATCCCGAAGATGAAAATGATCAGGGAACTTATCGCCAAGCCCCAACTAATAATTACGCTTTCCTGACCAATTACAGCTAACCCTTGGTAAAGTAAACCGATCAATTCTAAAAAAGCAAAGAGAGCAATCGGGATAAAAACGAGGAAGAACGCTGCCATTAAAACCCAGGACCATTTGCTGCCCCTCTTAAAACCAAAATCGATACCGCCGCCGTTTTTTAATAAAACTTTTGTTAACACAAACGTCTTATTCCTCATTATCGGTCAACTCCAAGAAGAATTTCTCAAGGGAATCATTTTTCCGGAAATGCTCACGCATCTCAGTCATATCGCCTGTGAACAGGATTTTACCGCGATTAATAATCGCAATTCGATCGCAGAGTTTTTCTGCCACATCCAGCACATGGGTGGAGAAAAATAGTGTTTTATTCTTGTTGACATGCTCCCTCATCATTTCTTTTAACAGAAACGATGAGCGGGGGTCAAGACCTGTCATGGGCTCATCTAAAATCCAAACAGCTGGATCATGAAGCAGTACGCCGATAATGATAATTTTCTGCCGCATTCCATGGGAATAGCTTTGGATGCGATCGTTTAAT
This sequence comes from Bacillota bacterium, assembly GCA_012837335.1. Classification (NCBI taxonomy): domain Bacteria; kingdom Bacillati; phylum Bacillota; species Bacillota bacterium. Next base: position 51,543 of record DURM01000089.1, on the reverse strand, counting down.
ACCTCTGTCATGTCAAACCGATCGCTTAATTCAGCAATTCTGGTCCTGCGCACATCAAGGGGCACTTCATAAATATCACCCATAAAGTTTAAGTATTCAATTCCTCGTAACCGCAAAAACATGTTGGGAGTATCCGGAACGAATCCGATCTGTTTCTTAGCCTCGAGCGGATTCTCCGAAATGTCTATGCCGTTGACTTCAATTCTACCGCTGTCAGGAGCTAAGATCCCGGTAATTAACTTGATTGCAGTGGTTTTGCCCGCACCATTCGGACCCAAAAACCCAAAAATCTCTCCCGGAGGTACAGTTAAAGAAAGATTATCAACCGCTTTGACACCACCGCCATATGTTTTATTGACATGCTCCAGCTTAATCACAGTATTCCCTCCCCAGTTTCAAACAACTAACTAAAAGATATCACTTATCAGAAAATGCGTCAATAGAAGAAAGGTGCAGGGAGACAAACAGGAGTCACGAATCACTTAATGGACATCTCTGTTGAGAAGGTATGAATGATGAAAAAGATCAAAATTAATCCCGATAACCTCAACCTGCGCAGAGCCTGCTATTACTACCCCTGCCATCAAAACATCCCGGAGAGTGAGTATGACTGCCGCATGTGCTACTGCGAATTCTACGAAGAGTGCTCCAACCTGGAACTTACCGAGCTGGGAGGATACTGGCTTCACTATCGTGACCAAAACAATGTGCCCAGAAAAGTCTGGGCCTGCGAAAACTGCACCATTCTCCACTACCGCAGGGTGTATGAAAAAGTGCAGAAATGGCGAATCAAAGGCTATCCAGACCGAAAAATTCTCTTGATTCTTGCCAGATATATGAAAGGACGGGTGCGCTGACCCGTCCTACTGCTGCGGCTGTTGGTAGTGATCAGCCAGCATCTTCTCTGCGCGAATGATGGCTGCCTTTACCAAACTGCCCGCTTCCCTGGTCGTGATGTTACCCCAGTCTCCGTTCTTGACTTTGTCGTAGAAACCGAGTTCCTGAGCCAATTCATACTTGAGCCGGTCCGACATAACACCTCTGCGTCGCGGCATCACTGCATCACTCCCAAGTATAGCCTAACCCGGTTTTAACCATGAGATACTGGATTACTGTGGTGATATAGGGTATGTACACCAAAAGCATCACTGCGAGCGCAGATCCTGAATCCGGTCTGCCGCTAATCGCCGGTATCCATCATTTCCCTGCCTCAGATTTACCGCTTCCATCAAACACCGGAGCGCTTCTTCCTTCTTACCTAAGCGTAGATTTAATTCTGCCATGATGATATACAGCTGCTGATCCCCCGCATCACTGCGCCGTCCCGACAGCAGCGCCTCCTCAAAATAATTCAACGCCTTAGCTGCCGCCTCTAACGCCCACTCCGGCTCTCCGCAGTCTTCATAAAGCCAAACAAGCCGCATCCACAAATTTCCATACAGCTGCGGTGCCGCTTCCATAAGATCAAATGTGTATAGGCTCAAATAATAGGCTGCGAACACTTCACTTAAGGTACGTCGAGAGCTGTACTCAAATTGGAGGCTGCCTTCCACCAGAGCTTTTTTCAATTTCGCAGCCTGCCGCGGGGTAATTTTTCTAAACTGCTTGCGTGGATAAGCAAATCCACAGCCCGGACAAACCCAGATATAGTACCAAAGGGGTTCCATGTTCTCGTAAATTATGCGAAAATCAGAAGCGACCTGTTTAGTTATTAATCGCGATTCCCGCAGTTTTACCGCAGAAAACTCTGTCTGGCAGACCGGACACTCCGCTGATGAATAGAAAATATATTCATCAAATTCAGCCGGCGCTGTCGTTTCAAAGTGGGGGTGTCCGTCGGGCAGAACTTGGGCTAATGTTTTTGCAAGCGGCTTCGAGGTTTCTGCCTGTAAGGTGTCTTTGTTTTCATTCAGCTCCTTATTCACCGCTTCTGCAGCCACTGCTTTCAAGATTGTGTAGCCAATTCGCGGCCGCTGCTGAAATAAGCTGATGATGTTATCCTCAGTAATGACAAATAAATCGGTTTCAGTAACGCAGCGGGCTGTTGTTTTTCGAGGCATTTTGTTCAAAAACTCCAGCGCACCAATTAATGCTCCATTGCCAGCGATTTCGGTTCGCTCATCAGTTAGTTCAACACTGCCGCGCAGGATAAAGAACATAGCGTCTGCCGACTGACCTTTTGTGTAAAGTTGAACGCCGGCAGGTTTGCGAATTACCTGTAATCTATTCACCATAACCGCATCCTTTAGTCCAATCACACGGACAATTTTTTAATAATGTCTTCTAAATTCTGAGCAACCCGTGACAAATTCACTGCAAACTGGGCAATACCATGGGTTGCTGCTGATTGTTCTTCGGTCATCGCCGCGATTTCTTGACTGGAAGCTGCCTGATCCTGAGATCTGTCGCTGATAATCTGCAGCTGTTCAATAATGTCGTTGATCCTCTCCACAATATTCCGCAGCGATCCGGTAGTTTCTTTCACTACCATTGCTCCCTGATTAACCTTGGCTCGGCTGGAGCTGATTGATTCAACCGCGGTATTCATTTGGCTTTCTAGAGTAGCTGCCAGGTTATTGACTTCCTGCAGGCTGGTCTTGGTCTGCTCAGCTAGTTTACGCACCTCTTCCGCAACAACTGCAAAGCCATGGCCAAACTCCCCAGCTCGCGCAGCTTCAATTGCCGCATTTAGAGACAAGAGATTAGTCTGATCCGCTATTTCGGTAACTACCTGAACTACTTTGATAATCTCTTTGGAAGCTTCTTTCAGACTGTTAATGGCAGCAGTAGTAGTTTCAGTTGCCTCTTCAATCATCTGCATCGATTCCATACACGATTCAATGCGATTAGAACCCAGCTGAGCAACCTTCCCGGTTTCCTGCGCCTGTTCATTGATCTTTTGGGTATGTTCACTGATTGCGGTAACGCTGCTGGCAAACTCGGTAGCGACAGTTGCTACCTGTTCAATCGAAGCGCTGAGCTCTTCAACTGAAGCGGACGCAGTTTGGCTCGCGGACGAAGTCTCCAAAGCAGCATTTTTAGCTGCAGCTATCATTTCTTTCAGCCCGGAAACCATCTTATTAAAAGATTTGACCATGATTCCCGCCTCATCGCCAGATTCATACTCAACCACAACAGTTAAGTCGCCGCTGCTGGCATGGAGCATGGCGTTTGTGAGCAGCTTAATAGGCTTAGTAATACTGCGGGTAATTACAACCGCCAGAATTATTCCGAGGGAAACAGCTGCAGCCAAAACAAAATGACTGCGGAGAATACTGGCAGCAATCGTATTCGTAATTTTTTCGGAAGAATCAGTGCGGACAACGAATAACGCGTCGGAAATGGACTCAAGGGAAGCGCGAATCTCTGTCAAACGAGGTTGAGTTTCGCTTGTAAAGATGGATGATGCCTGCAAGTGGTTATTGGGCAGGGCTCCCTGAATTTTCTGGGCGCTGCTGTGCAGATACCGGTGATTATTTTCCAACTCAGCAATAATAGGAGCGAGTCCAGGAATCTCTTTTTCAATTTCTGCTCGCTCGGGACTGAGCAGCCACTGTCCAAGCCTGCACTTAGTGGGGTCTAACTCAATATCAAAATCAGGACTGCGGGCATCAATCAGATCTCTTAATCGCGATACCCAAAACAAATGGTCTATTTCACGCTGGGCAAAGTCATAGATGAGATCGCTGGTATCCAGCACAACAGTATTCTGATCGCGGATAGAAAAGAGGCCGAAAAAATTAGAAAGACCAAAAACCAGCATAAGTACCAACACTAAAGTAAAGCCCAAACCTATTTTTTTCCCGATAGTGAGATCCGACCACTTCATTAAGATACTCCTTTCACACCATTCCGAGAGTTTTTTACCTTTAACCCTGTATTCGTAAAAATCGCTATCGTTTCCTTCTTTTTGTGTAAATTGGCACAAATCTCTGGTCGGATCAGAAAACCCCGCAGTTGCCGCGGGGTTGGATCTATATCTTAAATTTCTCTGTTAATTCCCTCAATACTTCTGCCTGCTCCGCCAAATCATTGGCAGATGAAGTAATCTCCTGCAGTGTGGCCGCTTGTTCTTCGGTAGCAGCTGCCATCTGCTCTGAACCGCTGCTTAATTCTAATGCATAGGCAGCAACCTCTTTTATCCGGATACTGATATTCTCTACCGCTCGACCGATCTTTTCAAAAGCCTCTCCCGCTATTTTCACACTGCTTGATCCTGTCTTAATCTCAATAATGCTGTCATTAGCTCCATTGATTACTCGAGAAATCTGAGTGTGCACTTCACGAAGCAGTCCGGCGATTTGCCCAGTAGCGACAGCGGACTGCTCTGCTAAACTGCGTACTTCGTCCGCTACTACAGCAAAGCCTCTTCCCTGCTCACCTGCTCTTGCTGCTTCAATAGCAGCATTTAAAGCCAGCAGATTGGTCTGCTCTGAAATATCGCGGATTAAATCGGTAATCTTCCCAATTTCCGTGGATTGAACACTGAGCTGTCCAACACTTTGGTGGAGAATGTCGAAACTGTCTTCAATCGTCTGCATCTGATCAACCGCTTTAGTAATCAACTCCTGCCCTTCCTGAGCAAGGGAGCGCACTGAAACACCGTCCTGATCTATATTCTGGACATGATCACTCAACTTTTGCACAGATCCGGCAAACTCGCTGGTCGTTGCCGCCACTTGCTGGGTTGAAGCGCTGATTTCCTGGCTGGATCGCGACACAACCGTACTTAAATCAGCGGTTGTACCGCTGGCAGCTTTTACCTCGCCAATCAGCACACCTAAATCATGCTGCAGCTTTTTAAATGTGTTGGCAAGATCACCAAGCTCATCTTTGCTCACCAGCGTAACCTCGGTAGTAAAGTCTCCGCGGCCTATGTTTTCCGCTGCTGATGCCAAACGCAGCACGGGATTAATCAGAATTCGGTTAGCAAACAAAGAACCGATAGCAAATCCGGACAGCAGAAGCACCAGCCCGATTATCAATGTCCGTCTCAGTTGATCCTGGATGTGGACATTGGCTTCATTATAGGAAATAACTGCTCCTAATGACCAGCCGGTCCGATCAATGGTTGAAAAGGCCATGAATCTCTCATCCGGGTCGCGATAGTTAAATTCTCCCGAGGGCTCATTCAGCATTTTTTGGGCTGCTTCCAGATCAGCTTCCACCAAGGTCCCCACCTTTTGTGGTTCACGATGAGCCAAAATCAATCCCTGCTGATCCACTAAAACCAGAAATCCTTCCTGGCCTACCCGACGGTTGGAGAGAATTGCAGACAGACTGTCTAAGGTTACATCTATCCCCACTACACCGACAGCCCTGCTGTCACCCGGGCTATAGACCGGCGCTGCAGCGGTCACTACCAGCTTACCGCTGCCTGTATCCACGTAGGGATCCGTCCACACGAGTCCTCCGGAAGCAATCGCTTCAGCATACCAAGACCGAGCAGTTGGATCAAAGCCCGGCGGCAAACCTTCTGGCGGCAGAGGATAAACATAGAAGCTGCTGTCTCTAGTACCGTAAAAAGCATTCTCAATATCAGCGTGCGATTCAACATACGCCTCAAAAATCTGCTCAATTCTTTCTGATTCAGAAGGCCTGCTGAGTACATGCCGGACACTGAAGTCACTTTGCATCATTTCAACCGCATCTTCAACAGACTTCAGAAACACATCGACCACATCTACACCACTTTCAAGAGCGCTGCGAGCATTCATCCTCACATTTTCTGTCAGCAGCTCCTTAGACGTCTGGTAATCATTTAACCCCAAAATAAATACCGGGATAACAATTACGGCAAACACCAGCAACAGCATTTTCCACCGCAGGGATAGTCTCATGTATGCTGCCTCCTATTAAGAACTTATTTGGTTACGAATATTTTACCATAAAACGGAAAGTGATTATAGTACAAATTGGTACAAAATTCGAGGGTGTCTTATTGATTTCTCTTCAACAAAAAAGCACTGCCTCCATCAGGAAACAGTGCCGCATTTCGAGTTAATCCTTACTGCTTAATTAGGCTGCGCAGAGCCTCTAATGCAGCTTCATAATCTGGGTGGTTTCTCATCTCATCAAGGTATTCTACATAGGTAACCTGGTTATCTTGGTTGAGGACAAACACAGCGCGGGCGAGCAATCTCAGTTCTGTGATCAGCACCCCATAGTCTCTTCCAAACGCTTCATCGCGATGAGCAGAAAGGGTGATGGCGTCTTCTAATCCGGCGTTACCGCACCAGCGCTTTTGGGCAAAAGGCAGATCGTTGCTGACAGTTATCACAACCGCTTCAGGGAGATTGGCAATTTCTGCATTAAATCGCCGGGTCTGCTGATCACAAACACCCGTGTCAAGGGATGGAACAACGCTGATCATCTTCACCTTATTTCCGAAATCAGACAGAGTCTTGATGCCCAAATCATTGTCAACCAGCTGAAAATCGGGAGCAGGATCGCCAACGTTAAGAACACCGCCTACTACAGTTACCGGATTTCCGCCCATTGTCACTCTGCGTTCACTCATAGGTATCCTCCTTCACCAGTATAATTTATTACTTTCCTGCTAATTTATTCCTCACATAAGCTCCAATCCCTCTAAAGATTTACCGACCGGAGCGAATATCTTTTATCGGTGTTGGCGAAAACTGCAGGTTTTCGAAAACAACCTGGCACCCGTTTCCGGTCGGTGACTGGGCTACCAATCCAACTCTAACAGGGCCATCGCTCTCCAAGCGAAAATAGCGCGCCATCTCCCACCATTCGCCATCGTGAGAATAGTGAAATGCAAAACAGCTGCCAAATCTAGTTACCCTCAGATAAACACCGCTTTCCGGCAGAGTTACTGAATTGCAGTCATCTGAAAGACCCTTAGTCACAACACTTACGATCATCGGTCGTTTATAGCTGAACTCGCAGCACAGCTTAGCCCAATGCTCATCATCAACCATCACCATCAATACCGCAGCATCAAAGTCGTCAAGCATCTCTACCTGAACTCGGGTGCTGAAAGTAAAATCACCTGCTTGATGCCTGTACAGAAAATGTCCATCGTCTTTAACACTAGTTCCGGCAGGATCCCGGAAAAAGTCCGTCTTGGTCTCTGCCTGCACTACCAATCCCTGGTCAGTAAAACACCAATTTTCTGGTTCATTGAGCCACTGAAATCCTTCCGGCAGTGTCTTTCCCTGCAATCCGGCAAAAAGATTTACCATCATGATTGCCTCCCTTTTCAGTTTTTACCACGTCATTCCCGAACACTTACTCGAAAAAGTTCCAGTTGTACCAATTACAAATTCACAATAATTTGTTTACATTTTCCACATTTGGTCATGGGGTTCCTGCCTAAACTGCTCTTCATCAGTTAGCCCTTCTCGAGAAAATGAAAAAAGCTGACACCTGTTCTCTCACAAAGTGTCAGCTGTAAATCCTTATTTGATTTATTCATAAGTGGCGGCCCCGGCAGGAATCGAACCTGCGGCACGCGGTTTAGGAAACCGCTGCTCTATCCCCTGAGCTACGGGGCCGCAGCAAAATATAGTGTAACACAAAACTAACATGAATTCAATCTGTTTTTCTAGTAGCTCATCGGCAGAAACTCGAGATAATCGCTTACCTTGCCGTCATCTAGGCAGCATTCGATAATCTTTCTGCCGAGAGGATGGAGGTCGTCAACCAAGTATTTCTCCAGCTCGCGCTTAAAGAATGAGGTGAGAATTGCCGCGCCTTGATCGTAAGCACCAAAACCGACCTCAGGCTGATACTGCACCTGGAGCAGATCTTTCTTAACCTGGTTTCCATCTACCTTGACAGACTGCATCGCATATCCCAGCAGCGGACAGCGAGATTCGACCAGTCGATCTTTACCGAAACTAGCACTTCCTCTCCTAGCTAGATACTCTCTGGTAATCCACTGCGGCATAAAGCCTACCTCGTATGCTCCGATATGCTGATTCGGAATCAGGATATAGCGGGTTCTATACGCTTTCCTAAACTGCTCTAACAGCAGATTAGCCTGATCTACCATTCTGCCGGTTACAAAAGGCCAGTACGAGCCAACTCCTTCACTTTTCATGCCTCCGCCGACATCATTAATGCTGGGGTTGTTCGCCCCCCGCGGGGACACTAACCGCCACAGCCAGGCCAAACTCGGCGGCAGTACATGAAACAGGCCAATAATCCCATAGGAAGGATTATCCTTGGTGGTGAGCGGAGTTCTGACACCGAAACTGCGGATATCAACTGCAGCCGGTTCAGTGATAGCCCCGGAAATATGGCTGCGCGGCACAATCACCCTGGGGTTCGGGCAAGGCTGTCCAGGAGCGTCTTCGATATGCTCCCAAATCAAGCAGGTGGCGCCAGGTTTTCCGTCTAAGTTCATAAAAATCAGCGGTTCTTTGGGATGGATTGTAATTTTCTCATAATACGGCTCCGTGCCGTACTGCGCGATATGGTCGATCCGCAAAAACCATCCGGCTTCGGCATCTTTAACAACTAACTTGCCATCGTCTTCCTGCAGACCTCTAGGGCACAGCGCCATATCATCAGTAATTGGCAGCAGTTCGCTGGATTCGCGCAAGCTGATGATAATCTCTTCTCCGGTGGTTACGTTCTCACCGAATTTAACAGTACCATCTTCCTGGCGGTGAATCTGCTCAATCATCTCGCTCTTTCCGCTGCCGCTTGCTCCTTCATGCATAATGGTAAGTACGTTCTCATAGGGAGTAATAATCTTGACCGTTGAAGCATGCAGTGTTACCCAGCCATCATCTTCTCCCAAATCCAGCAGCATAGCGTAGACGCCTTTTTTGGCGCTCGGTCCAGGATAGAGATTGTACGAAAACACTTCGTGGACCTCATCTGTACGGTTGTGAACCACGATCTGCTTTCCATCAAAGTGGGTATGCCGAAATGGCGGAGCCACATAAACTATTCCCCGCGGCTTGAAGTTTTCAGGAATCTCATCTCTTGGAATAAACTCCTGCATATCAGCTAAGGCAGCTGCGAAAAATGCTGCGTTACGCGGTGAAATCAGCAGTGCCGGATATCCATATTCTTTTCCTCCGGCATAAAATGGCATGACAATTAAACTCTGATTGCTAAGCCAATCAAGCGTCTGCTGTCTCAGGGGATCAAATTCTTCTCCAAACCGCTGATCAAAAGTTACTTTATCAGTCGGTTTCTTATCTCCAATCACCATGCAGTCGGGATCACGCCGACGCATATACGGCTCCACAAAGTTAACCGCAACTCCATTTTTGCACTTGGTTACAGTTGCTTCCAAAACTCTGCCTTGCTCAGGAACTTGATAAGCGACTTCAAAAAAGCCACTCTGCTGACCGCCAATGGCAAGCTTAACTAACTGTTCCCGAGTTTCAGGCACAAAGACATTTTCATGGTTTATGGTTTTGAAAACATCCTCAGGTAACTCAAACTTAGTTAACATCAGATTTTCCATGATAACTCCCTTTCTGTAATTAGGATTCTGGTAAATTAAAAAACCAGTTAAACTGGGTTTAATGTAACAATTATCTGTTTATTATTCTACAAAATACACGTCAGTTCCTTTTTTATCCGCAAAATAAAAAAAGGACAGGCAGGATTAGCCTGCCTATCCACGATTTGTTAACCATCAATCTCGTCTAAGTTATCCTGCAAAGAAGCAATCTGCTCACGGCGGTGTTCGTTCTTGCGCATGATCCGTTCGCGCTCAGTCTCAGGAAGTGCATCGTTTCTTAAAGTTTCTTCAGCTTCATCTAAACGCTCAAGAGTATTTTCAATCTGTTCTCTGTATTTAGCTTCCCGATTCTTCCTTTTAGCCATTACCATAACCCCTTATTCTTCATGGTTCTGCTGCTGTTGGAATCTGTATTCGTCTTTGATTTCCTCACGCTTGCCTGCAATCGCTTCTTCTCTACGGCGGTTTTTTGCTAATATTGCCTGCCGCTGCTCTTCCGGCAGATCCTCATTGCGGAGAGTTTCGTGGGCTGCTTCCAGGTTTTCAATAGTATTTACTACCTGATCCTGCAGCTTATCCACGTTGTCACTGCGATCGTCAGGCTTGGGTTTTGGCATACTAACAACTCCTTTCCTAGCTGCCTCTCCCATAGTCTCTGCAGCAGCGGCAAAAAGTATGCTATTTGAATTGTGCCAAAACCTCATCCAAGTTAGGACTGACAAGGGGTTGTTTAACCAGCGGTCCGGATTTTAATGCGGGAATCGAGTCAGCCAGCGTTGGGCGGTTGACCTTGTAGAAAATGCCGATGGGAATCTTTTCTCCCCACTCCCAGGATCGCTCCCACGCCATACTGCGATCATGCGGATCGTAATTGGGATCCTGATTCAGATCATAAACCCGACTTCGGTACCACTGATAAGTATTGATTTTGTTAAACGTGACGCACGGCTGCAGCACATCCACCAAGGCAAAACCGGGATGCTGAACAGCAGCTTTTAGCGTTTTGATTAGATGCTGCTGATCGGCAGCGTAGCTTCGGGCAACAAAACCAGCATTTAACGTAATCGCTAATGCCAGTGGATTAAATGACTCGTAGGCCACACCCTTTGGTGTAGTGCCTGTAACCATACCAGGACCTGACATAGGAGAGGCTTGCCCTTTAGTTAACCCGAATACTTGGTTGTTGTGGACAATGTAGGTGATATCGATGTTTTTCCGCATCGCATGGACAAAATGGTTGCCCCCCTCCGCATAGCCATCACCGTCACCGCCTTCTGCGATTACCGTTAAATCTCCGTTAGCAATCTTGGCACCAGTGGCTGTCGGCAGTGTGCGCCCATGCAGCGTATTGAGAACATTACCCTTAATGTAATGAGGAGTTTTACCAGCTTGACCAATTCCGGACACGTATAAAACATCCTGCGGATTTAAGTCCAGGCCTTCAAGGGCCTGGGAAAGTGCACTGAGAATTCCAAAGTTTCCACATCCGGGACACCACGCTGTTTCCCTGCTGATGGCAAACCGTCTTTCTGTTGTCATCTGCCTTCACCTCCTAAGATCCGCTCCACAATATCCTGCGGGGCAAATGGACGTCCGTCGTATTTGCGCACATGCCCATCCGGAGCTGCAGCTAATTCCATTCCGATCAGTTTCTGCAGCTGTCCTACATAGTTGTTTTCTACAACGAACTTCTTTCCGGGCAGATTCCAAACCTCCCGCAGCTTATCAGGTAAGGGGAAGACTTGAGGCAGATGCACCTGCAGTGCTCTTATGCCTTTTTCTCTCAAGATATCAACTGTTTCCCTGATCACACCCTTGGTTGAGCCAAAACCGATTAAGATATACTCAGGGTCATCATCGCCATAGGTAACCGGATCCAAAGCTTCGGCCTGCAGACCTTCTAACTTCTTCATCCGCTTATCCATCATTTTAATCCGGGTATCCGCATCCTCGATAAGATGGCCTTCTTCATCATGCTCATCACCAGCGCTGACTACAAGACCTCCCGAGCCAAATCCGGGCAGTAGGCGCGGCGATACACCTGATTCGGTAAACTGATAGCGCTTATACTCCGGTCCGGCATCGGTGATCAGCTCACCGCGATCAATGGTAATCCTCCCCGGATCCAGCGGTTTGACAGTCTGGTATGAATCAGCCAAATGCTGGTCACTTAAGACGATTACAGGAGTCTGGAACCGCTCTGCTAAGTTAAATGCGGTCCCCATCAAATAGAAAGCCTCTTCTACATCACCTGGAGTTAATACAGCTTTGGGGTAGTCTCCGCTGCCGCCATAAACTGCAAATAGTAAGTCGCCTTGTTCAGTGCGGGTGGGAAGCCCAGTGCTAGGACCGGGACGTTGTGCGTTGATTACTACGACCGGTATTTCTGCTGAACCAGCTAAACCCAATGCTTCAGTCATTAGAGCGAACCCGCCTCCGGAAGTGGCTGTCATTGCCCGCGCGCCGGCATAAGCAGCTCCGATTGCCATATTAATCGCTGATATTTCATCCTCAGCCTGTTCCATCACCACATCTAAGCGCTCGCTGTTCATAGCAATAAATTCAGTTACGCCTGTTGATGGAGTCATGGGGTATGCGCTCATAAACTTTAATCCAGCTGCAAGCGCTCCTGCCGGGAGGGCGTCATTGCCCTTGAGGATCATTACCGGTGGGCGATCCTCCGGCTTAGGCGGATGTTCCAGGGTTCTTCCTGCTCGCGCCAGACTAAATCCAGCCCGGGCACACTTAAGATTGCCCTCAACCACTGCATCGCCTTTGGATCCAAATGTTTCCGCCAGCACAGTTTCAACAGCGTCAAGATTGTCAGCCAAAAACGCCCAAACTGCTCCAGCTGCAACGGTGTTGGCCATAATTGAAGGCTGACCCTGCTCGTTCGCAACCTCGGCAAAGTTGATACCGATAAAATCCAGGCCTTCCTCCTCATCCGACTGCCCATCGGCGATAACAACTCCACCCTCGTTTAGCTCTGAGCGGTGCTGCCCGATGGTGTGCTTATCCAGAGCCACCAAAAGATCGACTCCACGCTCACAGCAGAAGACCGGCTCATCTGCTATCCGCAGTCTGGTAAAATTATGACCACCGCGGATTCTGGACATATAGTCCTGCTGAGCAAACAAGTACCAACCTTCCTTAGTTATTGCTCGAATCAGCATGTTGGTAACTGAAACCAAACCTTGTCCTGCTTCGCCGCCAATCAGAATATTGAAGCTTTTCAACGCACAAACCACCTCTCTTCCACTATTTGCCATTGATTATAATACATTATCATATTAATGTAAACAGTAATCAAACTCATTACAGCGGACCACCAAATGTAGGGACAAACAAAAGTTTGACCCATTCTGTTGTGGGTAAGTCTGTGGACTATGTGGATAAATACTTAGTCACGGAGTTAAGAACGTGTTAAAACTCCAGTTAGAACGCTTCCTTACAATAAGTCAACTGTCTGACTTTTTCGGCGAATATAAATTTGATCCTGAAAAGACAAGCCATATAAATCCATCAGTTTTTGATCAATTTCCTCGTAAATTCTGCGGCGCTGACCAGGGTTTTTCGACATCAAAATCTGATCAACCAAGCCGATAACCTCTTTTTGCTCGGATTCAGAACAGAGCGCAATCGGTATTGATTCCAAAAAACTGCGGAGCACTTTCACATCCGGATTGGTGATCGTTCGATAAAACTGGACAACTCTCGAATTCAGTACAGCCATCACATATTTTACGGAAACGCCTGTAAGTTTTGGAATCAATATGTTGGCGCTGTTGATGCTTAAACGCTGATGGTTATCGTAAGCCACAACTAAACGCTGATGAACAAAACGATAGAGCAGCTTCTCCGGCGCTCGGTAGTATTCTTCCGGAGCAACCTGCTGGAAAAGCTCGCGCTGATAAACAAGGTGATATGAGCATTCTTTAATATTGTAGTGAAGCAGATCACGGCCGGAAATCACTGGTTCACTGTTATCGACCGGAGAAGTGAGCAAAAACCTCCGATTATTCCCGGTGACAATTCCCAATGCGAAATCTGCTTTATCTTTAAGGTAAGTAATGTTGGGTCTGGTGCGGAGGTGTTCAATAATGGAACGGTCACGCTGCTTACCGTACACAAAACAACTTAGGTTGAGATCGCTTAGCTCAGATAAATCCCTTTGGCGGTTTGTTTTTTCTGCTATCAAGGTGATTACGGGCGCATTAACCTGTGCAAATGCCATTCCAAGTTGAGCGGTCTCCCTGATCTGGCATGATTTTAAGATCAGCTCTCGAGCGGAATGATGAAAATGGGTGGTCAAAAATGCCTCCGGGATGACATAGCTGATTAAACCTCCGGTCCGCACACGCTCAACCGCCCATTCGATGAACAGGCAGAACGATTCTGCTCTGCCGCCAGCTTGGATTGTTTGATACCCCCTTCCTGACAGCTTCTGCAGCTCCGCTTGAGTAAACCTGTATCCCCAGGGCGGATTGCCGATTACTAAGTCGTACTGGTTCTGATTCGGTTCCAGCAGGGTATCCCGCTGCTCGATGCGCACCTGCGCTGCCAGTTCAGGATGGGCAAACAGCAGTGACAGATTCATTTTGGTAAGAATAACTGCGATCGGATCGTTATCAAAACCAATCAGCATGCCCGCTAACCTCAGCTCTGCCTCATACTCCGCCAGTCCTGTTTTCACAATCCGGGGCTTCAAAAATTGAAACAAATGGAGCAAAAAGTTCCCTGAACCACAGCAGGGATCTACAGCAGAACCCAGCACCAGCGGGTCGATGTAGTGAAAACTGGATGCGATCAGCTGCTTTACGACCGCACTTGGCGTGTAGTAGCTGCCAGTATTTTTTCGCTTCCGCAGTGAACAGATTGCCATATACACCAATCCAAGCAGGTCGTCACCGGAAACAGCCTGCAGATAACCGCTGTTTATTTCCCTCAACAGCTGCAGATCATTCCGAGAGCTGGGAGCACATAACTCCCAAAACTCTTTAGCAAAACCGCCATAGAGTCCCATCTCAATCCGACCTGCAAGCCACTCTTCGGTCAGCACTAGGTTTGTTTTATTAGGTGAAATTCTGCCGTTCATCTGCAAAAGCTTGAGATAAAGCTCCAAAAGCACCAGCAGCTGCCCCTGCTTGGAGAGTTTGCGGATCAGCGGCATCAAACTTTCTCCAAAATCAACAAGAGCCTTATTCTCCAGATAGTTGGCCGGCACCGCCCGTCCCGTTATCGCTTGTTTGTTCCTGCGGCTCTTTAAATATGGCAGGCTGCCGGTGTTAATCGCTTGTTTGAGCTGATTGATCTCAGCCGATGCCAGCTCGTACACCCTTCCAGAACGTGTGACTTGCTTGATTTTACCTAATCTAATCCAATTGCGAACAGTAGCAGGGCTGACACCGAGAATCTCAGCCGCCTGCTTGATCGTAATTTGCTTTGACATATGTTTCCTCCGCTGTTCATGGTCTATCTGTGGTTAATATTCTTAACAGTCGACTGAACATCCTCTTATAGGGGGAAACTATCAGCAGAAAGGAGGCAGCTATGACGGAAAAACAGAAAATGAGCCATGGCAAGCGCAGAGCCGATGCCCCTAAAGGGCGGGAGGGCGAATTTGTTTCGTATACAGATACTAAAACCGGTGGTCCGATGGGTGTTCTCGACGGAGAAGATCTGAAGAAGGTTCACGGCAGACAAAAAACTAACGAGCACTAGATTTTTTCGGTTCACCTGCCGATTAAAAAGGATAACAGCCAATGAAAAAGAACTTTAATCTGTAGAGATACCAACTTGAAAGGCAGGTGAACCTACCACCTAGGTGGGGCGAAATGTTCGTAAAGAATTTCATGACAAAAGACCCTATTACGGTATCAAGAAAGGATTCTATTACTGTTACTGCCAATGTTATGAAAAAACACAAGCTGAAGCGTCTGCCGGTTATGGATAATGAACAGCTGGTAGGCATTATTACTGAAAAAGATGTCGCTAAAGCTCTTCCTTCTCCGGCTACGACATTAAGTAAATACGAGATCAATTACTTAGCGGATAAAATAACTGTGGCTGATGTGATGACCACTACCGTCATTACAGTAACACCCGAAACTACAGTTGAAGAAGCCACCATGATTATGCATGAAAAGGATATTGGCTGTCTGCCTGTACTGGATAACGGCAGATTGGTGGGAATTGTAACTGAAACTAATATCTACGATGCCCTTACCAAGCTGTTCGGCTTAGACAGACCGGGCCTTAGAGTGACAGTTCAGGTAAAAGACCGCATCGGTGTGATCGCCGACATCTCAACTTTAATCAAGAATCTCAATTTAACCATCATCAGCTTAGCCACCTACGCCACAGGAGCGGATACTGCTGCTCTAGTATTTAGAATCGCAGTTGATAAACCAGAACCGGTGATCGAGACACTTACTGCCAATGGTTACGATGTCATCCACTGGACCATGCTTTAAATGGAAATGGCTGCCAAAAGGCAGCCATTTATGCTTTCTCAAAATCACGGTAAAGTAAACTGGGTTGGATACCGTCGTTATTCTGATACTTACCGCTGGAGTAGGGCTCGTAATCACCGCAGATCGTGTGGTAGTAGATCTGACAGATCTCTACGCCTGCGTAAATGCGGATCGGCTTAATGCAGAACATTTCCAGGGTCCAATACCCGGAAAACCCCACATCCCCAAACCCGGCTGTGACATGGACTACCAGTCCAAGCCTGCCGATGGATGAGCGGCCTTCCAACATCGGCACAAACCCTTCTGTCCTGGTATATTCCACAGTTCTGCCCAAATACAGCCGATTCGGCTCCAAAACTAAGCCCTCTTCCGGAATCGTCAGCAGTTTTGTTTTATTCGGTTTTTTCATATCGAGAACCGGTTCATCATAGACCAGCAGTTGATTATGTAAGCGCAGATTATAGCTGTTAGGGTTCAGCTGGCTTTCATTAAATGGTTCAATGAAGATCTTTTTATTTAAGTTCTGATAGATCTCCTTACCCGATAAAATCATCTTCACTCACCTCTGCGAAATCCAATCTGCTCAAGCCAGGAAGCCAGCAGTTCTGACCAAACAGCTGTTTCCGGCAGCTCCTCGGCCAAACCCAAGCCATGCCTGCCGCGGGGAAAAACATGGAGAGCAAAATCTACATTGGCTTTGCTCAGTCCTTCGGCAAACATGAGGCTGTTCATCACCGGTACCGATTTATCCTCCGCTGTGTGCCAGAGGAAAGTCGGCGGCATATTCTCATGCACATGATTCTCCAGCGACATTTGATTCACTAATTCAGGATCAGGATCCGGTCCCAGGAGGTTGCTGCGGGATCCCTGATGATGATGCTTTTCCATGGAAATAACTGGGTAGCAGAGAATCAAGCAATCAGGGCGGGAGCTGACTTGTTCAACCGGATCATCCGCGTTGGGATTGGCATCAAGGGAATAGACCCCAGCCGATGCCGCAAGATGGCCTCCCGCTGAAAAGCCCATGAGCCCAATTCGATTTGGATCGACATTGTACTCTTCAGCATGGCTGCGCACAAACTGCACTGCTCGTCTAGCATCCGCCAGCGGAACCGGATGGCGGTAGGGACTCACCCGATAATCCAAAACAAAGGCAGAAACTCCAATTGTATTTAACCACTCAGCAATATCTTTGCCTTCATGTTGTGCCTTACCCCGATATCCTCCTCCGGGACAGACAACTACTGCTGCGGTAGGAGCAGCAGACTCAACTAAATACGGCTCAACCGCAGGTTCATTTTGTCCATACTCAGGCACAAAACCCGGAATCTCATTACCCCAAATCTTTACCACATAATCACCTCAGATCAAAATCTACAAATCCACCTTCAGCTTCAATACTCATGCGTTTGGCAAAATCTAACACAAATTGATGCTTCTCATCAAAAATGGTTTTAGAAACTTCATAATTCAGCGCACTACGGGCCCTACCAGCTATCTCAGGATACTTTGTTTGATAAAACTCAACTGAATCCTCTAAGGTCCCTTCGACATGAGCGTAGTAGAAGAAATTCATCCAGATTTCAACTGCACCAAAATGATCAAGCGTATCCGCATCCTGGAGAATTTTAATATAGTCATGATATTCCTTAGTATGATCGCGGAACTGGTGCCAGCGGACCAGCTCGCTGATCCGATCCAGCTGCTCCTTGGTGCAGTAGTCCGCAAGAATCTCCCGCACGATAATCGAACCATAGACTGCGTGGGGTTCGATGCCTTTCGCGATATCATGAAAATAGGCCGCAGCAGTTAATTCCTGATCCCAGGAATCATCGTTCGGCAGCACCAGCTGACGCAGCTTAACCGCTATTTTAGCAACCCGCTGCCCATGGTAATAAATAAAACCTAACTCCCGCTCTTTATGGGCTTTGCGGTTCGCTAAATGCTGATACGCCAGCTCCCTGATCTCTTCTAGATTCAAATCTGCTCCTCCAATCCTACCATGCAATCAATCCACGGCCGCACCGTAACACCGTGCTCAGCTAAGTATGTTTTTAGCTCCCGGACCGAATAATTGCGCTCTAGGCGGGGCGAATACAGCATCGAACTGATAATTCCGGCTGACGCCTTAGTCTTGGTAAACACATCCAAAAGATGCTCCGGTTTGCCTGCACCACCTGAAGCAATAACCGGAATATTGACATGCTCACTGATTAAAGCTGTGATATCTAAATCATAGCCTTCATGAGTGCCATCGCAGTCAATGCTGTTCACACAGATTTCACCGGCTCCCAGTTCCTCTCCCCGTTTAGCCCAAGCGAGCGCATCCATACCGGTAGCAACTCTAGCTCCATCAATCATAATTTCATAACCACTGGGAATCTCCGGAGTCTTGACGACTTTTTTCACCTGCATGCTTAGGACAATGCACTGGCTGCCAAATGCCTGAGCTCCTTCGGTAATCAGTTGCGGATTGCGCACAGCCATGGAATCGATGCTGATTTTCTCAGCTCCGGATTTGAGAACACTGTACATATCCTCTAAACTTCTGATTCCACCGCCCACTGTAAAAGGAACAAAAACCTGCTTAGCAACAGCCTGCACCATTTTCAAGTCAATTGGTCGCTTTTCTGCGCTGGCAGTAATATCATAGAAGATTATCTCATCAATTTGATCGCGGTAGACCTTGGCGGCTATGGTTTCCGCCCGCTCAATATTGATATTATCCTGAAACTGCTGAGCTTTGGTCACCATTCCGTTAATAACATCAAAGCAAGCTATCAAACGTTTAGTCAGCATCTGCATCACCCACAATCGCAGCAAAATTTTTCAGCATGGCCAGTCCCATTTCACCACTTTTTTCTACGTGAAATTGGGCCGCATAGATATTCCCACTGGCAATTAACGCGCAGAATTCTTGGCCGTACTCACTCGTTCCAATTGTAATCTCATCTGCGTCTGGTTCAACGTAGAAGGAATTCACGAAATAAAAATACGCCGAGTCCGGAATCCCCTCTGTCAGCGGATGCTTACCTCGAAATTTAACTTTGTTCCACCCGATCTGAGGCACCCGCACGCTTTCGGGAAACCGCTTTACCTGTCCCGGGATCCAGCCTAAGCAGGCTGTATCCCCTTCCTCGCTGTGTTCAAATAAAATCTGCATGCCCACACATATTCCGAGAAACGGCAGTTTTTTATGGAATACCAGATTTTCTAATTCTGGTACAAAACCCAATTCAGTTAAAGAAGCCATAGCTGCCGACGCTGAACCAACCCCCGGCAGAATAATGCCACTTAATCCCTGCAGCTGCTCGGGACGAGAGATCAACTCCGCATCAACTTTTATTTTTGCCAGAGCGTTAAGAACACTGGGAGCGTTCCCAACTTTATAATCTATCACTCCGATCATTGCCGCAACACCCTCTCTATGTTGGATTGTGATATTAATTCGCTATTTCAATCCTTAATCCTATCAAGTTAAAAAGCCTATATCGCATTTCCTTAGAAATTTGATGTAGGCTTCCGTTTTATTTTCTCCGCGACAGTCCCCATGATACCAGCGCACCAAAAACTAACAGCAAAATCCCCAGCAGCGCTTCAAGAATACTGCGGGGAAAGCCCGGAAAGACCACAATAATCGATCCAGCCACGATCCCCAACAAGGTATAATAGGTCCAGCCATAATATTTACTCAACAAAAACTTAGTTACCCGCGACAGTAAAACCGCGCTGATCAAAGCTGATAGTCCCGTCGGAATCAAGGGAAGTAAGTTCAGCTGTGCCAGTGATTTTAACAGGAGCTGATAAGTGCCGGCAATCATCAGCAGAAAAGATGAGCTGACACCGGGAACTACCGTACCTGCAGCCAGCAGAATTCCAGAAAGCACTGCCTGCCATCCCTTAAGTTCATCTGCAGTTTTAACTGGTTCCTGCAGCTCCGATCCAAACAAAAGCGGAATGAAGATGATACATACACCCAGGATCAAAGCAGCGTAATAGCGCTTATCTAAGCCCTTCGCATTCGCAACATCAGTTAAGCCGGGCAGACTGCCCGCCAGTAAACCAATGAATAGGTATTTTACCAGCAGCGGATAATACTCCAGCAGATAATTGAGAACCTGGCTCAAAGCTAAGACACTGATTACTGCCCCTGCAGCCAGGGGCAGCCCAAATTTGATGTTTTCCCGCAGGTCTTCAAAAGGATGAGCAATGATGCTGATAATTCGCTCGTAGATCCCCAGGATGACCGCCAGAACTCCTCCGCTCACTCCCGGAATAATCATTCCTCCGCCGATCATAATTCCAGCAAGCACGAGATAGAGCGTATTCACTCCACTCCCCCCTCCCAAATTGGCTGGGATTACCGTCTTGCGACCCATTTCTGCAGTTCGATAAAGAACAGCATGACTAAGCACATAGCGAGAACAATCAGCCACTGACCGGCTGTCAGCACTGCCAGGTCAAAGAGATTACGCAGCACCGGCACAAAAATTACAGCCAGCTGCAGCGCTGCCGATGCCAGTACTCCCCGCCACAACCAGGGATGCTCTTTTGGACGCACATGGATCACGCTGTGGCGGTCACTCTGGAATCCAAAAGCAGCAAACAACTGAGACAGGGATAGAGTTAGAAACGCCATAGTAGTGCCCACCTGGCCGCCTCCACCCAGTCGATACGCAAATAGGGTAACCATAGCCTCTACCGCGCCGACAAAAACAATTCTTACCCAATCCCTAACTCCTAAAAGCGGCTCCCTGCTGTCCCGCGGCTCCCGTTCCATAACATCCGGTTCTGCGGGCTCGGCACCTAAAGCCAGTGCCGGGAATGTATCTGTAACTAAGTTAATCCACAGGATATGGACAGGTGCCAGCAGTCTCCATCCGATTATGGTGGATGTCAGGATCGCAATTACTTCTCCCACATTAGAAGATAGTAAAAAGCGAACTGTCTTATGTATATTCGAGAATATTCGTCTGCCTTCCTTGACAGCCGATACTATTGTAGCAAAATTATCGTCTGTAAGCACCATATCGGCAGCCTGCTTCGATACATCTGTGCCGGTAATACCCATGCCAACACCGATATCCGCTGTTTTCAAAGCTGGCGCGTCGTTTACACCATCGCCGGTCATTGCTACGATCTGGCCTTTGCGCTGCCAAGCATTAACTATCCGGCTTTTATGCTCCGGGGCAACCCGAGCATAGACCGAGATATTTTCTACTTCAAATTCCAGTTCCCCATCGGACATCTGATCGAGGTCTGCTCCAGTAACCGCCCGGCTGCGCTCATCCATTATGCCAAGATCCTCAGCAATCGCTACAGCAGTAACCTTATGGTCACCGGTAATCATGACAGGTTTGATTCCGGCAAGTTTGCAGGTGGCAATTGCTTCTTTTGCTTCTGGACGAGCCGGATCGATCATACCGGTTAAACCACAGAAGACCAGATCATTCTCAACTGCTTCCGGATTATCAAAATCTGGTTTTTCACTCACATCTCTATAACCGAATGCTAACACCCTTAAAGCTCGGCCTGCCATCGCATCATTGGCAGCTGCAATTTCACTGCGGCGCTCATCCGATAAGGGCACAACATCTCCATTTCGATCTTCATGGGTGCAGCGGTCCAGGAGAACATCCGGGGCTCCTTTAACATAAACTCTCAATCCACCGGGATTTGATTTCCGAACTGCCACAGATGAGAGCTTGCGGGCAGAATCAAAGGGAATTTCACCTTCCCGCTGCCGCTGATTCACCTGCTCAACAGTCCATTTATTCTCCTTTAAGATATAATCTATCAGAGCTGTCTCGGTAGGATCACCAATGGTTTCGCCCGCTTCATCCAGCTTAGAATCGTTACAGTGACCCATTGCATCATAGAGAATATCCGGGTTTTCACTCCAAAGCTCTTGAACAGTCATTTTGTTTTGGGTCAAGGTTCCGGTTTTATCTGAACAGATGATTTGAGTGGAGCCAAGCGTTTCCACTGCCGGGAGGCGGCGGATAATCGCGCCTCTAGCAGCCATCCGGGTCATACCTACTGCCAGAACAATGGTTACAACGGCCACTAGTCCTTCAGGAATAGCTGCCACCGCAAGGCTGACCGCGGTTAGAAACATCTCCAGAGCCGGTACTCCGCTTAACAGCCCAATCACAAAGGTGGCAATCGCAATACCAATTACACCGATTGAAAGCATATTCGAAATCTGGTTTAGTTTACGCTGCAGCGGTGTAATTTCTTTTTCGGTAGAAGCTAGCTGCTCAGCGATGGAACCCATTTCGGTCTGCATGCCGGTAGCAGTAACGACACCGGTGCCGCGCCCGTAAGTGACATTAGTACCCATGTAAGCCATATTGATGCGGTCACCGACTGTCAGGTTTTCACTTTCCAAAGGATCAGTTAGCTTATCTACCGGAACAGATTCTCCAGTCAAAGCAGATTCCTCAATCTTTAAAGCTGCGGTTTCGATCAAGCGCAAGTCCGCAGGTACACTGTCGCCTGCCTCTAAAAGAACGATATCACCCACAACGAGTTCCCGCGCTGGTATCTGCTGAATCTTTCCACCACGAACTACATTCGCTGTCGGCGCAGCCATCTTTTTCAGGGCTTCCAGCGCTTTTTCTGCCCTGCTCTCCTGCACTGTGCCCAGAACAGCATTGATAATCACTACCGCAAGGATAATTGCGGTATCAACCCATTCGCCGACAATACCGGAAATCAGGGCTGCTCCAATCAGCACCCAGATCATTAAATCTGCAAACTGGGCAAGAAAGATAGACAGCAGCGTCTTTGATTCGCCCTGCTGCAGTTCATTCGGTCCGCTGTTGGCAAGGCGCTTCTGCGCCTCCTCATTTGTTAAACCCTCTGAACTTGATTTAACTGCTCTAAACACTGCTTCAGTCGTTAGCGCATGCGGCTTAGAACTCATGCATCCACACTCCTTCTGCAATAATAAAAAAAGAGACTTTTTACAACACAAAGTTGCAAAAAGTCTCACTGACCCAAATAAATGGCCGACGCACCAGGCAGTTCTGCCATGATGTTGATGCGCCGATGTGCAAAACTGCACACCAGTTACTCCCTTTTTTGGTAGTTTAGCACAAAAGCTGGTGCTCTGTCAACCGCTAGACAGCCCTCATATCAGCCAGTTCTTTCTGAGCCTGCACCAAGCGGTAATAGGTACCCTGCTGCTCCATTAACTCATCATGCGTACCTAGTTCAGCAATGCGGCCATGATCCAGCACAACAAGGCGGTTGGCATACCTCAATGTCGACAAGCGATGAGCAATAGCAATTGTGGTTCGGTTGGCAACCAGCCTTTGAATGGCTTCTTGAATCTGCTGTTCGGTGTGGCTGTCAACGGATGATGTTGCTTCATCCAGGATCAAGATTCTGGGATCGTGAAGCACTGCCCGGGCAATCGCAATCCGCTGCCTTTCTCCGCCGGATAACCTCTGACCGCGCTCGCCAACCCGGGTATCATACCCGTCCGGAAACTTCACAATAAAGTCATGGGCGTTGGCTATTTTAGCAGCTCTAATAATCTCTTCCGGCGTGGCATCCGGCTTAGCATATGCGATGTTCTCCCAGATACTACCAGCAAAGAGAAATGTGTCCTGGAGAACAATACCAATCTGGTTGCGGAGATCTTTTTGCTTCAAATCTTTTATATTGATTCCATCGATTAGAATTTCGCCTTCATCAACATCATAGAAGCGGCAAATTAAGTTAATCAGAGTCGACTTCCCTGCCCCAGAATGGCCGACTAAACCGATCATTTCTCCTTCTTCAATCGTCAGATTGATGTTCTTTAGTACCGGTTCATGTTTAATGTAACCAAAAGTGACATTACTTAATTCGATTTTGCCTTTTAGTCTCGGAACAGGAACCGGATTTTCCCGATCTGTAACATCAGGCTGCTGGTCAACAACTTCAAAGATCCGCTCCGCAGAAATCATCGCATTGTGGAACCACCGCGGCACTGAAGTTAAGAACCGCAGCGGCCCATAAATTCTAGTTGCATAGTTAGTAAAAAGATATAGTTCACCGAGCATCATCTGCTCGCCCAGTATCAGCTTACCGCCAAAATAGAGAATCAAGAAGTTACCCAAGCCCATAACAAATTCAAGGATTGGATAAAAAGTATTAAATGCTTTTTCGTTGCGGGCACTGACATCGGCGAATTCACGGGTCTGATCTGTAAATTTGGAAATCTCCCGCTCTTCTCCTCCGAAAGCCTTGACAACGCGGATACCAGAAAGAATATCCTGCAAAAGAGAGTTAACCCGGTCATTAACCCGCCACTGCTGCCGATACATGATCCGGATTCTGCGCCAGGTAGCTCTCTGAGCCAAGACAATAATCGGCGCCGGTATAATCACCAATAGTGTCAGCTTCCAGTTGGTAAACAGCAGAATCACTGCAATCGCGAACAGCAGAATCGTTTGATTCACCAACTCCGGCAGATGGCGCTGCATAAAACTCTGAATATTGTTGGTATCACGGCTGATCCGATTCATCAGATCGCCTGTCTGCTTCTGGTCAATAAACCTTAAAGAAAGAGCCTGAATCTTACTGTAAACCATATCCCTTAAATCCTTACCAAGGTTAGCGCTGAGCTTAACCATGGTAAAGTCACGCCATATTGACAGCAGCAGGTTTAACAGTCTTCCTAGCGCCAGTCCTCCCACCAAAATTAAGAGCAGGCGAAGATCATATAGCTGTGGTTTCAATACATTGTCAATCAGATGCCGCTGGATTTGGGGAATAACTAGATCAACAGCGGTAATCAGCCAGAATATAGCCATCACTCCCGCGACCATGGGTGCGTGGGGTTTCATCACATCCCATAACCGAAGGAACACTTGGCGTTTATCCAGACAAACCGGACAGATTTGGGTATTACGTCTAAAAGGTCTGCCGCAGCGGGGACATGCGGCAGGCTCAGGTTCATCCAGCGGGCGCAGAACCTTATCCTCTAAGTAGCGGTTTACATAGTTTTCAGCAACCGCATACTCCGGATGGTGCTGGAGGGAATACCGCGCTGCCGAATAAACTTTGCCATCCATCCAAACAACTAGACGACCGTTGCCGACCATATTCTGGGCTTCTATTTTCTCAACTTTATCTAGATCAAACTCCTGTATCACCTGAGGCTTTTGATCAACAACATCAAAGCGCAAAATCCTTAGGTTTGTAATTATCACTAAAGCATCCGCTTTATTTCCATCTGCATCAAGATCCGATGGCAGCCGGAAAAGGAGTGACTCACCATCGGCGAGCAGACCTTTTGGCAGCTCGAACTGCGGCTGGCTCTCCAAATCTTGCTTCAAGGGCATGCTGCTCAATTAGCTTCACCTCGCTAGATATATGGTTCTAGGAATCGTAAACTCCTGGCATCTAGACGATGGTAATCTTCGATCTCATAGCGATTGCCTGTCATATCAACAATCAACAGGCGCCCTCCGCCAATAGGAAAAATTCCATCATCACGAGCCCTTGTGACAAATTTACGAAATCCGTGATCTGTCTCCACATCCCAATAAAGATGGCCAAACTCATCTTTAACATCCAGAATTCGGGTAATTACTGGTGAGTAATAGCGCCAACGCAACTCGGTCAGAATCGCTTCCTGCGATTCTGCCGGAAACTCGGCGACATCCCTAATAATTCCGATTTCGTTTCCTTCTTCATCCCGCACCGAAATGTACTTTTGTTCCAGGGAAAAAGGAAATGCCTGGTATAAATCAACCTTACGGTACAGCTCTGTACCGAGCTGAAGGGTCAACAGCCCACCTTCAGAAATTGCAAAAACAGCTTCTTTAGGATTCAAATAGTTAATACTGCTGAATTCCTGTAATTCTTTTGCTGCCATAGACATCCCCATCCTCTTTTGTTATCCTCCTACCACAGTAAGCTCTAAGGCTTTGCGCTGTGTAGTAAACAGTTTCTCATAAACTCCCTGTTTTTCCAGGAGTTCATCATGATGGCCAACTTCAACAATCCTTCCTTTTTCAAAGACGAACAGCCGATCTGCTTTGCGCAGCGTCGATAAGCGGTGGGCAATTGCAAAAGTAGTCCGGCCTTCAACCAATTTTTCCAGCGCAGCCTGAATCAGCTGCTCGGTTTCGGTATCGATATTTGCTGTTGCCTCATCAAGAATCAGAATCCTCGGATCCAGCAGCACCGCTCTGGCAATCGCAATCCGCTGCCGCTCACCGCCAGACAAATCCTGACCTTTGCGGCCGATTACTGTTTCGTATCCATCCGGAAGTTTCATAATAAAATCATGGGCATTGGCAATTTTGGCTGCCCGAATGATCTCTGCCGGACTTGCCTCCGGTTTCGCATAGGCGATGTTATCCATGATGGTTCCGTGAAACAGGAATGTTTCCTGGAGAACCATGCCAACCTGACGGTTCAGATCTTCCTTGGCAATGTCCTTTATATTAACTCCATCAATGAGAATTGCACCAGCATCAACATCATACAGCCTGGAAATCAGGTTAATCATGGTAGACTTGCCGGCTCCTGAATGGCCAACCAAACCGATCATTTCACCGGGCTGCACCTCAAAGTTGATATCCTGGAGAATCGGCACACCTTCCTCATAACTGAATTCAACATCACGAGCAGTAACATGGCCTTTAATTGTCTTGATCCGAACCGGTTTTTCCGGATAAGGCAGATGCTCGGTTGAGTCAATGATCTCAAAGATTCTCTGGGCTGAGTTCATACAGGATGACCACCAGTCAACGATATGGGTCATCTGGCGGATTGGCTGATACAGCATGCCCAGATAAGAAGTAAAGGTGATCAGCGTACCTAAGGTCATTTTTCCGGTAATAACGTCCCAGCCGCCTACACCCCAAATGACCAGCTGGCCTAAACTCATGACATAACCCATGACCGGGAATACAGTAGAGCTCAAGCGGCCAATGCTCATCTGGACATCAAACACGCGGGCGTTGCGGTCGTTAAAGCGATCCACTTCCGAATCTTCTTTACCAAATGCTTTAACCACCCTAATTCCGGTCAAAGAGTCATTTACCACGGAGTTCAGCGATGCATTTGCTCTGAAGCGCCGTGAATGCAGTTTCCAGAGATTCGGCAGGATCTTATAGGTAATCAAAAGAATGAGCGGAATTGGAATAAACACCAACAAAGTCAAACGCCAGTTCATCCACAATAGCAGTGCAGTTACACCAATAATCTGCACCGTATTGACAATGAAGTAGGGCAGTCCGTCATGGAAGAAGTACTGCAGGTCAAGAGCATCGCTGTTAACTCTATTCATCAACGATCCTGTCTGGCGCTTGTTGTAAAAACTGAGCGACAGCCGCTGCATTGCTGAGAAAATCATACTCTTTAAATCATAGATGATCTCAGCGGTAACCGCAGAATTAATCCTGCCGTAAATAATCCGCAGCAGGTATGAGATCAGACTAAAGCCAACTGTGAGCAGAACCATTTGCCCGATCATACCTTCATACTTGCCGCCCGGCGTTATGACCTCATCAATCAAAACCCGTCCGGACATGAACGGCGTTACCAAAGACAGGAGCGCGCTGATAAACATGATCGCGATCATCGCCATCAGCGGCACCTTGTATCTGGGCGTCAGCGCTAGTACCCGCTTAAACAGCGTTCCTTTGTCAATACAATTTGGACATACCTGATGGGCAGGATTAGGATAGAGGCGGCCGCACTTGGGACATCTTGCATCATGCGTACCTCGCCCTGGTCCTCCTGGACCTCCGGGTCTTCCGAATCTTCCGGGTCTGCCCGGCCCAAATTCTGCTTGATCAGGCTTCCGTTTCGCTTCCTTCGGCTTCAGCATGCCGCTGACAGTTCGGCAGAAAGTGTTAAGCTCTGCCCCCCTGCCTTTACTGGCTCTCAGGAGCACCTGTTCTTTACCGTCAATATCTGTCACCACGGCTACACTGCCGACAAAATACTCACATTTCAACTCGCTTAAATCTGTCAGCTCGTATTTGGCTGCCAGCTTGACTTCCTCAGTAAAGTTGCGCAAATCGACTTCGGTAGCAAACTGCTCATTTTTTGCGCGTCTGCGCTTTAAACGCGCCAGCCTCGGCTGAGATTTGACGCGTTCAGTCTGGGTAAAAATGTACAGCCACTGGTCATCTACACAAATCCAGCTGGAACGAAAATCTCCCTTTTGATCAAGATCACTGTGGGTGAAAGCGCGAATCTGCTCGCGTTTAATACCCGAGGACTCTAATGCTTTCTGCAATAACTCCGGAATCTCAAAATCATGGTCCATGCCTTCACTCCTTCCTCACTGCTCAATGCTTGTGTCGTACAATTCTGGATCCATCTCCGCAATCAACTGGGTTAAATTTCCCTCATAAAACAGATAAAGCTCGTGCAGCGCCCTGGTGCATGCAGTATAGAGCAAATAGCGATCTGCATCAGAGCCGTAAACAGCTGCACCCGCATCGAAAATGATAACTGCATCAAATTCCAGTCCCTTACCTAAATATACCGGGATGATCACAACACCGGATGGAAAATATCCAGTTTCTTTGCTGATTAAGCTGAACTCGATCTTTCCATCCAGCAGTTCTGCTGCTTTTTTGGCTTCAGATTCATTTTTACAAATGATTGCTATCGACTCACAGCCGTTTGCTGAGCAGGAAGCCACCGCGCGGATGAGCTGCTCAGCTTGGTCTTCACCATAGGCAATAACCTTCGGTTTCGAACCTTCTCGTTCTACCAGTTCTATTTGCTTTTTAACAGGCAAAAGCCTGCCGGTAAATTCACCAATTTGCATAGTAGAGCGATAACTCTTTGTCATTTCCAGCAGCCGGCAGTCATAACCCTTTTCCCTGAATACGTTGGCAGCTGTTTGAAAATCTGTCAATTTGAGATAAGGATGAATAGCCTGATTCAAGTCTCCCAAAATTGTAAATGCTGCCCTCGGAAAGATACTGCGGAAAATTTCATAGTGAAACAGTGAATAATCCTGCGCTTCATCAATGATCACATGCTTTATTCCCGAGAGTTCCTCCCAACCGTCCAGCTCACCTTGGAAATAGAGCAGAGGTGCGGCATCTTCATAAAGCAATCTTTTCTGAGCAAAACTGAGCTGGGTGATCCGGCAGATCTGATCCCAAAGAGGTGGCAGTAAGTTGGGATCCGCAAAAGCAGCGATGTGATCAGTGCCCTGAAACAAATCATAGTAAAGCTGGTAAACGTCCAACGTACACATTGCATTTATCTGTTCGTGAATTGGTGCCAAATCTTGATTGACTTCTTTCATGCTGAGTTTCTGCAGCTCCCGCTCGTTATAGCCTTTATACTCAGGAAGAGCAGCCTTTTCCGCTGTCAGCGTACTGATTCTATTCCTGCGGATCGATTTCAGCAGATACAAAATACGGCGCTTAATCTTTTCCAGCCGCTGAGTCAACGGCAGATAACTGTAGGTTTCGTTAAAAAGCTGTTCGCATTCTGCCTTGGTAATAACGACTCGATTCCATACTCTAATGTCAGCAAATTGAAACGCATTCTGCTCTAGATATTTTAAATATTTGTTAACTAAATTATAGAAATTTAAAGACGATTTGAATTCTACTGCTGCGATTCGCGCCTGATAATCCGGATCGGCCTGACCTCCTAAAATGTACTCGAATTGAGCGAAGTAATCCTCTATCAGCCACTCCGGTCGAATCTGCCGATCAATGTAATCCTGCATGGTTGCCTGCGGGATATTATCCTCACCGAGTTCAGGCAGAACATTTTGGATATAGTCACTGAAAATCTGGTTCGGTGAAAAGATCATGATTTCCCTGGCACTGAGCTGATCGCGGTAGCGGTAGAGAAGATATGCTGCCCGATGCAGTGCGATTGAGGTTTTGCCGCTTCCCGCGGGGCCATGAACCAGCAGCACTCGGCTGACTTCTTCCCGAATCGCTTGATTCTGCTCCCGCTGAATGGTATAGACAATATGCTTCATTTTATTGTCAGCGCTTTTACTGAGAGCAGCCTGAAGCACATCATCATTGATAGTCAAATCGCTGTCAAACATGTATTTCAGTTCGCCATCCTCAATCCGAAACTGGCGCTTGAGGCGGATATCTCCAGTAACAGTACCACTAGGAGCTTCGTACTGAGCTGCACCTACTCCATAATCATAGAACATACTGGAAATCGGAGCACGCCAATCATAGACCATATGCTCTCTAGTCTCGCGATCAACCAGCGATGCGACTCCGATATAGATTTTTTCTGTTGTTTTATATTCGTCATCATAAAAATCAATGCGTCCGAAATACGGGGACTTCTTCAGCAGTTCAAGTTTAGACATGTTGCTGCGGTAAATCCCAAAGTCCTGTCCGTGCCGGTTCAGCTCGTCAAGGTACTGAGCTGTAGTAATCATATTTGCGCCGCCTATCTGCAGCTCTTCCCAGATTGAGCGGCGGGTGTCTTTCAGCTGCTGCTTAGCCGCATAAGTCTGCGCCCGAGCAGCCTGCAGCTGCTCTTTAATTATCTGCATAACTTGCTGCAGCCGCTGTTCTTCCAAACGATACTGCTGCCGATCTATAGCAATCCTTCCTTTCCTAAGAATTCATGCAGTGATTAACTTAATATTTCCAGACATTTATATAATTAAATGTTAAATCATTACTTCCGTAAGTATCATTATAGCATAAGAAAACCTCTCTGTTAATTTGAGAGGTCTTTAATTATTTTATCAACCAATTCAGGCAGCACTCCTATTTCATACGCGGATTTAAATACTGTATAACGACTGCGGTATTCTTTACCGTACAGAAGGCTGTTTAACAGCAGTTTGTCATCAATATCGAGCGCTGCTGCGGGCCAAGGATAGCCCAGTTCCCTATAAACTTCCAGCATCTCATCTGCTGTGGGCAGAAACGCCAGTGCAGCTCGGATCCGCTCATGCTCAGCAGCAAGAGTGCGGAAGCGGCGTTCTGTTTTCTCCCAGCTGATTCCGATTTCTTCGTTATCTCTAACGATCGCTCGGCCAATCTTTTCGCCATATTTATCTAGAACCAGTTTTGCATGAGCGTCCTCATCCAGGTAAGCCTGCTTGGCCTTATCAAGCTGAAATTGATCAAGGTTCAGCTCAAAATACCGCTCATAAAACTTGAGGCAGTAAACAGCTGCAACACCAACCGACAAACCATGCTGTGGTGGTTCTTCACCAGCAAGCAGTTTCATCATTTCCCAATAGTGGGCCATACTGTGCTCGTTTGACGCCACAGGTCGAGTATGGCCAATGATTAAAATTGTTAAGCCGGACAGAATTAAACCCTCAATCAACGCCCGGACTCCTGCAACAGACTGTTTCTTAATCTCACCGACATTGTCAAGACACCGCTCAACTGCTTGGGTAACAATATCAATGCAGATAGGACAGACCTTTTCTCCATTGACGATCTCTCCCAACAGCCAGTCAGCTTTAGCAATATATTTTCCCATTACATCGCCGAATCCGGCTAAGAGCATATGGTAAGGTGACCGGCTCATCACACCCAAATCGCAGATTAGAACCTGCGGATACCCCGAAGGCTTGTTAACTTTAAGATTGCCTAAAGTAAGGGGTGCTACTACTGAGGTGTATCCATCCATCGAAGGAGCGGTACCTACCACGGCAAAAGGCTTCCCGGTGAGATGGGCCGCGTAGCGAGTCAAGTCGGTGATCACACCCGAACCTACCGCAAGTAAAAACTCTATCTCATCGGTAAAGGCTAGCAGAATTTCACCCAAAGCTGTTTCATTAGGAATCAACGGTTTCTTCCGCTCCAGCAGGCAGAGATTTACCTGATAACCCGCCTCCTCAAGGGCCGAAACAGTAGCTTGGCCGGCAGCGTCATAGACAACATTATCAGTTACCACCAAAACATTAGTTCCCAGACTGCGGGGTGCTAGGTATTCGGGAATTCTTTCAACTAGATTTTCGCCGATGTAGATATCAATATCCGGATAAGAATGCTGTAAACCGCAGTCACAGTTCAGTTCAGGCAACACCAGCTTATTTCCTTCATATCGAATCTCAATGCCCATTTTGATCCTCCAATGCCGCAGAACTCTAGAATGATAATTTTATGCCAGATCTGCCATACTAATACAAACACTGATAAGGGGGAAACTGCTGTGAACGATCTTAAACCGATTGAACAAAATCAGCCACAGCCGGGAACAACCGACAATACTTGTTCAGCCTGCAGCGGTACACTGTTTGTAGAATGCGGCTGCACCGAAGGCCTTGGGCCAGAAAATGCCTACGCCGACTGTCCCTTCTGTAACGGAACCGGATCAACTGCGTGCCCAACCTGCAGCGCTATTCAGCCCTGATCTTTTTCGGGGCTGAGAAAACCTTTAACCAGCACCAAGGGGGTGCCGGCATCAGCAGAACCGCTGACCAAATCAGCCAGACTGGCGGTTACATCAGCTAATCGCCGCGGTGTAGTTCCCTCTGCTGCATTGTCAGTCTGCTCATGCTCCCTCTGCTTGAGCTCCTCTAATTCCGCTTCGATTTCGGCAATGGTTTTACCTTCTTCATATCCCATATCAGCTATATACTTATACTTGATCCCCTCACGCATTACTCCTTCAAATCCAGAGGTAGCTCCAAAGACCGGAAGTGGATCCGCCAGCTCGTATATACCCGTGCTCGGATCTTTATAGGCTCCGTCACCATAAATAATCACTTCCACGTGTTTGCCAACCGCCTTTTTTACCTCAGCCTGAAGCTTAAGCGCAAACTCTAGACCAGCACGCGGAGCAAGTTTCAGTTTATCTCCTGCAGACATATTGCTTCCTAAAAGTCCCCATTCTGACCACGCTTCGCTGCTGCTGTCAGAACAGATATCCTGGAGGGTAATCAAGTTAGAAACAACTCTGCTTAATGCTTTCTTGGTCTGCTCCCGGCCGTGTACATCTGCTGCAATCACACCATCCAAGGTGTATTCTGCGATTGCTGCTGGATCATTAGCCAGAAAAATTTCCGCCTGCGCACCTTCCGACTCAATGGTTTCCCGATACAGACGGATGTAATCCACCTTAGTAACAGGATGCTGTAAATTATAACCGGCAAGCTCAGCTTCAGTAATTTTATCATAGTAAGATTTACCTAGTTCTGCGGTGACATTACCGGGCACTGCCTGATTGCCGACCTCATCGGTTGGCCAGGAAAGCTGCACAACAACCCGACCTTGGGGTACAGCTCTAGCGATCGCCTGCAGGATTAATGCAAAGCGATTGCGGCTTAAAATCGGAAAAACAACACCAACTGAGCTCGACGGTTTCAGCTTAAGCTTCTGCTTGATTTCTTCAGCAATCTGATCCAAAGTCACAAAGTTATTCTGACAGCGTGCAACAATCGATTCTGTAATACAGAGAATATCGCCATTGTCGATTAAGTCATCTTCAGCACAGCGTTTAACACAGGCGGTAATCTCAGCTGTCAGGTCCATCCCGGGTACAATAACACCCATTTTGATACCTAAAGCTGCTGGTCCAATATATTCTGGGAGTCGAGCCATACATATACCTCCTCAAAATTCATCTGCGCGGGCGGATCAGGACAAAACCAGGCAGGCTAAATGGTTAAAACACACCAATAATGGTGTGTTTTAACCTCTATCAGCTTATCTGAGCTTACTTCCTCGCTCCAAACCGCACATACATAATAACGCCAATTATGCCGACTACAAAGCCTGTCAAAGACAGAGCATAAGCTGCAAAAGCTAACCACACAATTGACGGAATGATGCCAACAACCGCACCGAGAATAATCAGCCATCCCGCTATCAACATGCTCCCGCCAATTAAAATCCAGCGGAGATCTTTTCTCATGGCTTACTTATTCTTTTCATACAGCCAACAGGCAACCATCTGCTCCCCGTTGACTTTGATTTCAGGCGGTTCAAACTGATCGCATTTGCCTTTGATCATCTTTGAACAGCGAGGATGGAAGCGGCATCCTTTCGGTGGGTTCATCAGACTTGGAGGCTCACCTGTCGGTACCTCTTTGAAAGACTTCAAGTTCTCTGCATCCGGATCCGATGTGGCTTTAAATAAAGCCTGGGTATAAGGATGCAGTGGGTTTTCCAGCAATTTATCAGTAGAAGACTTTTCTATAATTTTTGCTCCATACATAGTAAATATACGTTCTGAGAAATATCTTACAGTCGATAAGTCGTGGGTAATATAGATAATTGCCAGGTTGTGTTTTTTCTGCAGGCCGCGCAGCAGCTGCAGAATCTCAACCCGAACCGATGCGTCAAGCATGGACACAGGTTCGTCTGCGATCAGCATTCTTGGATGGAGAATCATCGCTCTAGCAATAACCAATCTCTGCTGCTGTCCTCCACTGAGCATATGTGGAAACTTCGGTAAAAAGTCCTCAATCGGAGCTAACTTTACCTCTTCCAGCACTTCTTTAATCCGCGCTTCTCGTTCAGCTTTATCAGTAATGCCGTTAATCAGCATCGGTTCTTCGAGAATTCTGCGAACGGTCATAAACGGCGGCAGTGCACCATAAGGATCCTGCTGAACATAGCCAACGTCAGAGTGATATTTCTTAATATCCTCTTTCGTAAACTCGCTCATATCCTTGCCGTCAAAGTACATCTTACCTTTAGTCGGTTGGTTCAAACCCAAAATTGTTTTGGCCAGTGTACTTTTTCCACAGCCACTCTCTCCAACAATCGAAACTGTTTCGCCTTGATACAGCTCGAAGCTGACTCCGTCTAAAGCTCGCACATCACCTGCTTTGAAAAAACCAAGTCGTCTGATCTCAAACCAGGTGTGCAGATTCTCCACCTTAAGAATCGGCATTTTTTTCTGAGGGCTCTGCTGAGATTTCACAGCCAGATTAGGCATTCTTCTTCACCTCGATCCCATCTGAATACAGCCAACATTTAACCTGCTGACCATGCTCCAGCTCAATGCTATCAGGGTGCTGTAAGCATTTTTCGAAGCGCTGGTCGCAGCGGTCATAAAATCTGCATCCCTTAGGGGGGTTAATCAATGAAGGCGGCTGCCCAGGGATAAACACAAGTTCTTTATCTTCACGCAGTGTGGGTACACTGCTCATGAGTTTGCGTGAGTATGGATGTCTCGCTTCAGTGTAGAAATACTCAGCGTGACATTTTTCTACCATTTCACCAGCGTACATTACAGCAACCTCATCAGCTAGTTCACTGGCGGTACCGATATCATGTGTAATTAGGATAAATGTTGTGCCAAATTCATGCTTAATTTTCTTTAATACGTTCATCAAGTTTGCCTGTGTCAGCAAGTCTAATGCGGATGAAGGCTCATCCAAGAGCACCAGCTTTGGATTGGTGACCAATGCCATGGCAATGGTAGCCCTCTGTCTCATTCCACCACTGAGCTCAAATGGATAGCGTTTCATGAAGTCGAGAGGCAATCCAACAACTTGAAATACCTCAGCGGCTCTTTTTATAGCATCTTCTTTAGTCATACCCCGTTCATGGATAAAGAGAGGTTCAGTAATCTGATCCTCGATCCGCATAACTGGATTCAGCGAGTTCATCGCTGCCTGCGGTACCATAGCGATCTGCTTCCAGCGAATCTCCTTGCGGAACTGCTCATCGCTGTACTTCATCAGATCGACACCTTCAAAGATAATCTCCCCGCTGTATTCTAAAATATTGCGGGGCAGCAGGCGTAAAATCGCCTTGTTAAGGGAAGTCTTGCCGCAGCCAGACTCCCCAACTATTGCTAATGTTTTACCTTCTTCTAGGGTAAAACTCACATTATCTACAGCTTGCACGGGGCCTTTTGTAGTTTTGAAATACAGCTTTAGATTATTTACTTCTAAAAGAATCCTACTCATAATTATAACCCCCTCAGCCGTGGGTTAAAGATCCGGTCAAGCGCAAAGCCAACCATTGCGAATCCTAACCCTGTGATGACAAGCAGCACGGCTGGTTCTAATACCCAATAGTAGTGTCCTGTAAACAGTGCTCCTTCAGAATATGCGTCGTTGAGCAGTTTACCCCATGTCGGCAGGTGAGGATCACCAAGGCCTAATACTGCCAATGTCGCTTCCAAGAATACAAAGGACGGAATTTGGGTTACAAATCCGGGAATCAGAACCGGAATTACTTTCGGAATCAAATACCGGAAAATGATCCTGAAGTTGCTGGCCCCATAGGCGCGGGCTGCATCAATATACCCGGACGCCTTAACCTGCAGGAACATTGAGCGGTACGACAGGATCGACGAACCGAAGATTCCCAGCAGAATTGTTACACCCAGCATCGTCCAAATACTTCGGGAATAAAACATTCCCACCATAATCAAGATCGGCAGAAGCGGCAAGATCATAACGATCTCGTTGATCCTGCGGATCAAACTGTCAATCAGACCGCCAAACCATACACCAAAAGCCGCCAACATCATAGTTGCCAGAGATGAACCTACAGCTGCTAACAGACCAAAGGACAGGGCAACAGGTGCACCCCACATCAGCGCAACCATAATATCCCTGCGGCGGTGGTCAGTTCCAGCGAGGCCATGGAGTTTACCGTAAACAACCAGTTCGGCCTCCATTGTCGAGTTCTCTTCGAAGACTAATCCTTCGACAACCAGCTGGTATGTCCCTTTTAATACCTTACTGGGATCATTTGGATCAGCAAATAAACCTCTGTCAGGTCTTACGCCGCCAAGAGCTCTAGTAACATTACTGTCCTGGCTGATTACATAAGCGTTATCAGCAGAACTGACCGTCAAGTCAGCGAGCTTAATCTCACGACCGTCAGGTGTAACCCACTTAACAGTCGCGTATGGTCTTGCCGAGGTAAACTTCGAAATGAAGAAAAGACTAATCTCTGATGGAAAACCATCGTACTGATAATCAAATTCGAACACAAAATCCTGCGTTGCAATGCCGCTGCCTAAATCAACAGCGGTCTTAAGTTCCGGATTATCTATACTGCTTACCTTAGTGGTTAAAGGCTGTTTTTCTTTGTAAAAATAGTTTAACCAAGCAGGTTTAGCGTTGCGAGGCACCTGCCGCCAAATTTGACCCTCGCCTTTCCAAAGCCTAATGGCTTCTGCAGGCGGAATCTTAATGAGGGCATACGCCGCGAAAACAAACAGCAATGCGATAATGACCAGACCAGCAACAGCAGAAGGATAGCGTCTGATTTCATTAAATGCATTCCTCAACCCACTCATGATCTATTCCCCTCCGCTCCTAGCTTAACTCTTGGGTCAACTATGGCATAGATGATATCTAAAAGAAACACGGTAATGGCTAATAAATAAGCATAAAGAACAGTAACCGCCACTAAAACCGGTGTATCAAACATATTAATTGCTTCTTGGGTCAACCGTCCAATACCAGGCCAATTAAAGACAGTCTCTAATACAATAGCACCAGTCCACAAACTAATTAATGTCAGAGCAAAGCTCGTAATAATAGTTGGCAGTGTTGGACGCAGTACATAACGGCGTTCGATCTGTGAAGATGACAATCCTTTTGCTTTTGCCATATCTACATAGTCTTCACTAGAGTAAATCAGGAAAAATGTACGCCAATGGTATGATGTCAAAAACACTGAGCTGACAACAATTGCTGATACTGGCAGAATCAAGTGTTTGAGCACACTTAAAGCATAAGCCAGTGGTTCTTTCGGTGGTGGAGCTGATACCAGTCCGCCGAAAGGCAGCCAACCCAGAAATGCTGCAAATATTAATATCAAAAAGATACCAAAGAACCATGCCGGTGCTGCTGACATCGGTGCCATAGCGACAACAAGCTTATCAAGGGGACTTCCATACCGCCGAGATAAAAACAAAGCAAAAGTAATGCTGACAAAGAACAGCAGTAGCTGTCCCGAAGCCATCAACAGCAGTGTTGGGAACAATCTTTCTCCAAGAATATTGCGCACTTCAGATGAGCCGGAGTCACTTAGCAGATAATCCGCCCGTCCAAAGTTCAATGTCATACCATTCCATAAATACTCATGGGCTCTCTGCCAGAAAGGTCTATCCAATCCCAGCTTCTCAATCTCAAGCGCTACTTCCCTTTCATAAAAGGCATCGCGCTCCGCTTTACTCATGTCTCGCATCGCTTCGTTTCCCTGCATCTGCATCGAAACAGATTCTTTAATCTGTGCTTTGCGCATATCGTCTACATAGCCGCCACCGTTAGCAATAATAATCGTAAGATAGATTCCAATTGTAACAGTGATTAACAGCACAATACCGCGGACAAGAATGTACCGCAGTAATCTGCTGAGGTTTCGCATCCGTTCCGACGAACGGCCGGCGGCTGTTTGTGCTTTCTCAACAGCCATATTAAGCATAACTAAACCTCCCAATCCTAGCGTTCAATAAATCATTAAAAGACGGGGATCGTGGACACCACGTCCCCGTCTTAAATTCAATTGTTGTAAACAATTGTGGTTTACGGCAGGGTTACAAATGTATGCTGATCCAGACTTGCGCCGCCAACCAGTTTAGGCATAACGATTACTTCAACGGTGTTGGAGCCAACTGGCAGTTGAGCAGT
Organism: Bacillota bacterium; assembly: GCA_012837335.1. Lineage (NCBI taxonomy): Bacteria > Bacillati > Bacillota > Bacillota bacterium. The sequence goes on along the minus strand of DURM01000089.1, from coordinate 13,082 downwards.
TTCGTCACCGGTGAGGGTGATTACTGCTTTACCGTCAGCAACGATGTCGCCTTCGCCGCTGAATGCAACCTTGCCGGAAGAGTCTAATACTAAGTATTTGACTTGCTGCAGGTCTTCAGCGCGATAAGCTTCACCCTTGAAGGTAATGTCAACGTTAATTGTAGCTACTTGACCAGCAGATACACGTGCCGGACCGCTTACTTCAATTTCAGCGATAGCTGGCTCTTCGAACATGGACCACTTACCAACTGGTTCGGAGTAGTCTTCAAAGCGTACTAAGTGAACCATTTTTTCTGTTGGGAATGCCCGCTCGAGCATCATCGGACCATCGCCAACCCAGAAGTGGCGCTTATCTTGATACCAAGCCTTGAGGTTAGCATAGCGCTCTTGAATTTCTTCTTCAGTGATGTAATCACTCAAGAAATCTTCATACGGAATCCAGTTGTTTTCGATAGCGTAATCTAACCACTTAGCCAGGATCCGGATACTCGGACCAGCTTGATAGCCTAACCATTCAACTTCCAGGTCATTAGCCTTGGTAGCTGTGAACGCTAACTCTTCATTCAGCTCAGCCAGCATACCGATAGCCAGTGTGTGCCATGGCTGTTTACCATAGTTATACTGAACAGCGAACAGGTCAGAGATGTTGTGCTCAGCATCCAGTGACCAGGAGTCAGAGTAGTACTCATATACAAGCGGATCGGTAGAAATAATCTTCAAGCCGCGGAAGGACTTGAGCATAGTTTCTAAACCGGATACTGCTGATCTGTCAAACAGTGGGCTTTCTTCCATTCCGCGATCAAATCCGTCAAAGATGAACGGAAGCAGAATGTCAACGATACTCCAGTCACTGCCGTCATGCCATTTAACCTTGTTAAGGTCAGTGTAGTACATTACGGACTTCCGTAAAGCAGTTACGCCTTCCGGCCATTTCTCAGCAACTGTGATGAAGCGTCCTTCGACAGGATCCCACTCTGCCCAAGCATCGCCAGGTACAACGATTTCTTCTTCGAAATCCAGAGTTACCCAGTCAAGAGTCTTAGTAACAGGGAGTCCTTCTTTAACAGTAACTTCTGCTCTTTCGATTCTGTGCGGCCAGTAGTTACCAGTGAACGGGTCAACCATGAGACCGCGGTCGAAAGTAGCTCTCATCGGCATTAAGTCCATGGTCCAGTTGGAGCCGCCAACCGGGTTCCAAGGTTCAACCAATACTTGCGGCAGCGCGATGTTTACAGTACCGCCGATTTCTTCACCGCGGCGCAGGGTCGGTGCCCACAGATCTGTACCAGCAACATAACCAGCTAAGTCAGATGCAACACTGATACCAGCGCGAATCGGTGTGAAGGAAACCTTATCTACGATGAACACACATGGGGAATCTTCAAATGCCAATTCCAGTGCGCGTTCGTAGAGAGCTTTTCTTTCTTCCAATGTGTTGAATTCTCTCCGATAGAGCTTATCGGAAATCTCATCCAGCTCTGGAATCGGCTCAAGAGCTTGCCATCTCGGCTGAGTCATACTTCTTCTAGTGTACATTTGGTTGAAGATATGACCTTGGTCGCGGTATACAACCGGTGACAACCATCCGCCGGTGTAAGCATGCCATTCACCAAGTGCCGGATCGCCCATCATCCAGATTGGAGATAATTCGGTACCACTTCTGTGCTCAACTCTAACTTTAAAACCAACTTTTTCGAACTGTTCACCCATGTAGTCACCAAGACGAGATCTTTCGTCTTCGTTACGGGCAAGGATGATAAGTTCAACTGGTTCTTGTTTGTAGTGCCAAACGCCATTCACTAAGTCGGCACCCATCTTGTGCATTTCTTCATGAATGACTTGTTTTCCTCTTTCGAAGTCATATGCATATTTCAGCTCGAGTTCGCGAACTTTCTCAACAACGCGAGAATAGTCAACAAAAGAGCTGTTCAGCAGGGTATACTTCGGTACAGCTAAACCGCTGTAGAGTTCTTGAGCAATATAATCGCGGTCAAACAACCAGTTGGTTGCTTCGCGGATCTTCCGATTGCCAAACGGGTTGAGTCTACCATCATTGAACTCTGGTCCTACAGTGTTGTATGTAACTTCAGTGTAGGAACCGTAAGAAATGTAATAATCCAGCGCAGGGTCTACCTGAACTGTATTGTAAGCAGTGACGTCAGATGAAGAGTTTGCCCAAATGTCAATGTCACCTGCTTGCAAACGAGAGATAGCTGTTGAAACGTTAGCCTCTTCTACAAAAATTACCTCATCCACCCATGTGCCTGTGCGCTGTGCAGAGGCGCCGATCGTGAAACTAAACAACATTACTACTGCCAATAAAAGGCTTAATCTACGACTCACCAACATGTCACCCTTTCAAGCATTATTTTCATACTTCATTTTCAGTCATCATCCATTAGTTATCAATCCTACCTAAAAATAGACCGCTAAATATAACGGTTTACATCCCCCCTTCAAAAAATAAAAAGTCTCCTAGCATAAAGTCTTTCGGTAACTATTCTCTCTCTTTTGCAGATTTCCTTCAAGAAAAGATGATTTTTTTGTAAGATCAGTAAAAATAAGGCCAAAAAGATGCGTTTTTTCTAATCTCTACAGTCCGTTAACCAAGCCATAACAATATTAACTAAACCAGCCTCAGCAGCTGTTCCAGAGGACCAGCTGCCGCGTACCGCACCCAGCCGGAATGTGCGGATTTCACAATAACACTGTCCTTTGTGTTCATGTATAGTTCGCCGCAAATCTTTATTTTCCTCTTTTCGAAACTAAATTAATTGGCCGAGCTGTCTCTATCTGCGTTTTTGGCCTGGTAAACGCCGCGAATTATCACTGTGGATAAAACTATCAATCCGCCAATTACAGCCCAAATACCCGGCTTTTCGCCTGTAACAATTGCGACCCACACCGGATTCAAGAGCGGTTCTAAAATCGTAATCAGAATAGCTTCTAAAGACGAAACAACTGGTATGGCTTTTGTGTACAAAATATATGGCAGCCCCAGTTGGAAGATACCCAGGACTAAAAGCAGGAGTCCGCCATTTAAATCGATGCCACCGGCAGAACCTGCTAAAAAGGGCAGCCCAATCAGAAAATTGACTAAGTTTCCCAGCAGTACATACTCAGCAGGATCTCGATCAGGATCAAGTTTAGCAACAATTACGAAGCCCGCCATAGCAATACCTGAGATTACTGCCAGAATATTTCCGAATAAATGGCCGACTTCCAAATCACCGATAAAGAATAATACCATACCTATAGTTACCACTGCAACCGAAACCCAATCTGAGCGGCGAACCCTCTCCTTCAAAAACCATACCGCAAACAGTGCCACCCAGATCGGAGCAGTGAACTGCAGCAGGATAGCGTTGGCCGATGTGGTCAGCTTATTCGCAGCTACAAATAAAAACGAATTCGCTGCGTAAGTAAGGGCACCCAGCAGATGATATTTCGTAAGCGTAAACCTGCGCCGCAGATAGATAAACAGCACTAAAACCGCAATACCCGCTCTGGCGCTGCTCAATGCCATCGTATTTAGGTTGATGGACTTGATCAACACTCCAGCGCTGCTCCACAGCACCGAAGCCAAAACTAACTGATTGATTGCTTTAAGCCGCTGCTGATTCATCATACTCTACTCCTTCAGCGGCAGCGCATAGACCTGCTGCCACTGCTTTAAGTTATTTGCTGTGACCAAAGTAAATACTGCAACACTACGGCAGTCAAAACTATATTTAGGATTATAACCCATTAATTGCTCCAGGTACAAATCATATTTATCTCCCCTTAAACGAGTCGCTAAAGTAAGATGAGGATGATAGCGGCGGCGTTCCGGTTTAATGCCGAAATGTTCGAGGACTCCGCTCAAATCCCGCTGCAGACCAAACAAAGCTTGGTTCTCCTCGATATCAATAAAGATCACAGATCTGCCAAAATGGCCAATACCCCTGCAGGAGAGCTCAAAGACCTGATGGCGAATCGCAGTCTCCTGCAGCACTTTTCTCAGTTTTCGTTCATCCAAATCCCAGCGAAATGGCGGAATCAAGGTTATATGCGGCGGTGTTTTAGGAGCCTTAAAGCGCCTCCTCCAAGCCTCCACTTCTTTATTGATATCATCCGGAAGTGTGATACCCAGAAAAAACTCAGCCATGCTACCGACTCCTTCCTATAATATAACTATAATGCTTTATCGCACAAAGGGAATACCCGGACCGTGTCGAAGAGTGAAGTAGTTCATAACAAAACCGAGGTGATTCGATGTATCAGGATGTTCAGATTACCGATTATCTTGAAATTGTCTACCAAAAATTAGCCAAAGGCGGCGTATTCCTTACAGCGCAAAACCAATCCAGTCTCAATACCATGACCATCGGCTGGGGAGGCATCACTCATTTTTGGGCAAAGCCGATCTTCATCGTACCGGTAAGGCGTTCCCGCTATACATATGATCTGATTGACAGTGCAGGTGAATTCACCGTAAGCGTGCCGCTCGAAGCGGATCTCAGCGCTCAACTTAGATTCTGCGGCACCCACTCCGGGCGGGATGTGGATAAGTTTCAATCCGCAGGCATAACCGCTGTTCCCGGGCAAGTGATCAGCACTCCCGTTATCGCTCAGTGCGAACTCCACTTCGAATGCAAAACCGTGTATAAACAGACTATGGATCCAGCCTTCTTAGATGCTGCAGTTCAAGAACGCTGGTATCCCGATTACCACACACTTTATTTTGGCGAGATTGTCGCCTGCTACCGCATTGATGGCGTCAAATAGAGACTGCTGCCAATTAAGGCAGCAGTCTTTTTTTCAACTATTTTTCTATCTTTGTTTCCTCCAATACTGCCAGCCGCTTCTCCAACTTATCCTGATGTCGGTGCAGAAACACCGTGTATCCTAACATTAATAACCACACAATTGAGTAAGCCGCAGCCAAATAAGTCACCGCCCGCCCCCCTTTAGGTTGTTAATCCGCTCTTCCAGTCTGAGACTGCGAAATCTTAACGCCAAAAAGTAAAGATAGATTAAGGTAAACGTCCCCAATGTGAAGAGCAGAGTGATCTTCATAAGGTCTGACAGCCCGGTTTCCGCTGCGGTAATCACCACAGGATGAATTGACCGCCACCATCGGGCTGAAAAGAATACGATCGGTACATTGATAAATGCGATTATCCCATACACTGCTGCCAATCTGCGCCGGTTCTCACTAGCTCCGCCGCTGTGGAGAATTAGATACGCCAGATACATAAACCACATCACTGTAGTGGTTGTTAATCGGGGATCCCATGTCCACCATGTGTTCCACACTGGTTTCGCCCACATCGGTCCGGTCAAAAGCACATTGGTAATAAAAACAGTGCCGATTTCTGCGGAAGCAAGCGCCAGCTGACTGCTGGCACGCTCTCTTGTGATCAGATACCTAATACTAAAGAAGAATACCACCGCAAATGCCAGCATACCGATCCACGCACTCGCCACATGGGCGTAGAACACTTTCTGCACAGCTCCCATCGTTTTCTCTTCTGGAGCATAAACAAAGATCAAATATATATTACCGGGCACCAAAATCCCCAACAGCAGCAAAATCAACCTTTTCAACTTTTCCAGCACCTTTTCAGCCCTCCAGAATCCAATCAAACAGCACAAACGGCACTACTGTGTAAATCAAATCAAAACAGAGCATTAGATAAAGCCAGCCCGGGATTAAATCCGCACTTGAATCCAAAGCAGCGCTGACACAGAGCACACCTCCGATTAGGATTGGCAGCAGCAGTGGAAACAGCAGAATTGGAAACAGCAGCCGCGTATTCGGAACTTGAACCGCAAGGGCGTTAACCACCGTCCCCACAGCAGCCAAGCCCCAGCTGCCCAAAAAAAGCGCTGCTATCAAGAAGCCAATTCGATTGGGATTGATTCGAGCATTTATCAATATCCAAGCAGGCGGAAGGATAATCATTTCCAAAAGGAGCAGCACAGTCAAATTGGCAAGCATTTTAGCCAAAAAAATACTGCCTCTGTCACCTACTGCTAACAGCAGAGCACTCAGGGCATCGTTTTCTTCCTCAACACCAAACAAACGCTGCAGACTGAGCGTGGAAGTAAAGAAAACGCTGACCCAAATAACAGCTCCAAATGCTTTGTCAACCGGGAAATCTGTCAGCTGAAATGCAAAGCTGAAAATCACAACCAGCATAATACCAAAGACAGCTGTAGATATAAAATTATGTGAAGTCAAGAGCTCCACGCGGAGATCTTTACGAAAAATCAGCCAAATTCTGCGCCCGTACTCAGACACCTGTAATCCCTTCTTCAACCATTTTTCCGCCTTCAATTATCATCATTCGATAGTCAAGCCCATTCACATAACCTAAATCATGAGCTACCAGGATCTGGATCGAGTTTATCTGCTTCCGCTTTAAGATGCCCTGCAGCAAAGCGGTTCCCTCCCTGTCCAAACCGGTAAAAGGCTCATCATATAATATTACATCCGGATCATTAATTAACGCACGGGCAAGCGCCAGCCGCTGCTTCATACCGCGCGACAGCACACCGGTTAACTCATAACGCTCCGGCCACAGACCAAACTCTGTCAGCAGCTCTCTACCCCGCTCCAATGACCAGCAGCCGTACAGCTTAGCAAAGAAGCGCAGATTATCTAGAACCGACAGGGATTCATAAAGCATGGGTAGGTGGGATAAATACCCTATTTTCCAATGCTTTAATCCATTCTCCTCCTGATTCCACAGGATTTTTCCGGAAGTTTTCGGCATTAAACCGGCAAGAACCCGCAGCAGCGTCGTTTTGCCTGCTCCATTACGCCCGGTGACAACTATTAAATCGCCGGTTTTTGCCGTAAAGGAAATCTGATCGAGAATGACCTTAGCTTCAATCTGTTTACACAGTCTTTCAACGACTAAAATGCCCTCCACCTATCTGCCTCCAGAACCATCTTCATATTTTGACGGACACTGAAGCATCAGCTTGCTGGCTTCAAACTCCCCAACGTCATTAAACCTGCCTTCAACAATGATTTCATCAGCATGGGTCAAGTTGTTAGGCAGCACACCTTTATGCCGGACGCTGAGCTGGTTTTCGCCATGGCTGATTGTAAAGGAAAGCAGTGGTATTTCCGGCTGATAATCTACACTGTTCGCAACAAGACTGCCTTTGATGCGAATTTTCCGGCTGCCCGCCTCCAGGTTCACCGCTTCTTCAATTGTATAGTAATAAGCGGCTGTACCTTCCAGGCCTTTATACGCCAAGTAACCTAACACCAGGATGGGTATGATTGAAAAAACCAGGATAATTCTCTTATTTTTATTCATGATAATCCCTCTGATTAAAAGCATTTAGTAGCTGTTTCTAGTATTCTTGCCTGCCCGCGTTCTTTCCTTCCCCCTCAGATCTCAATAAAAAAGCACCGCCAAATGCCAAGAGAGCAAAGGCGGCATTTGGGGTGCTCATTTACCGTTATTCCATTATATTTTACGCTTGTTTTATCTCTGGACGCGGGCGTTACCTTCCCAAATACTCCACACCTGCGCCTCGTCAACCGGTTGGGCATAGTCGGTCAAGAAGGTTGTAGCCATTGCTCCGGTAGCCCAGGCAAATTGAACCCATTTTTCTGGATCCCATTGCCGCAGAATAGAGTAGAGCAGGCCTCCGACAAATCCGTCACCACCGCCAATGCGGTCCAGTACGGTGATCGGCCGCGGCTCAACAACATGCCAATTATCGCCTTCCAACAGAATTGCACCCCAGAGATGGTGGTTAACGCTGACTACTTCCCGCAGGGTGTTAGCAAACACACTGGCGTTTGGAAATGCTTGCTTAACTCTACCAATCATTTCTTTGAAATGATCGATTGTCTCAGCTATATCTTTTCCGCCTGCTTCCGGACCTTCAATTCCTAAGCACAACTGGTAGTCTTCTTCATTCCCAATTAAGATATCAGATACACTGGCAATCTCGGTAAACACCTCGCGCAGTTCCTGTTCACGACCTTTCCAGAAAGTAGCGCGGTAGTTGAGATCAAAAGAGATGCGTGTACCGTATTTTTTAGCTGCTCGAGCGATTTCCAGGCAGAACTGGCTGGTTTCTTCTGAGAGAGCAGCGATCAACCCGGACATATGCACAATCTGGGCGCCTTCTTCACCAAAGATGCGGTCCAAGTCAAAATCTTTGGCATTTAAGGTCCGCCCTACCTCACCAGCCCGGTCATTGTGAACTCTAGGACCACGGGTACCATATCCGCTGTCAGCAATATTAAACTGATGCCGGTAACCCCAAGGTCCACCTTGATCTACCTCAGGACCTTCATAGTCCATATGGCGGCTGGCGAGATTGTTCTTAATGAACTGAGCAATTGGGCTGCCTTTAACAAATGTAGTCAATACCTTTACAGGTAAACCAAGATACGACGAAATACTAGCTACATTAGTTTCAGCACTGGTCGCATGCATAATGTATCTGTCGCTTGCATATACAGGCTGTCCATCCAAAGGAGTGATTCTAACTCCCATGCTGGTAGGCACGATCATGGCGTATTTACAATCTTTTCGCAGTTCAATACTCACGCTAAAACCTCCCTGTAGTGTAATAACTGTTCCTAATTCATGGTAATACATTTAGATTATTTAATGAATAATCCTGCTTCACCTTTAGTTTCTGTAATCGATAATATTCTATCCTATCCAGTTTTGCTGGTTTTCTGAGTTAACCGGTCCACCAGACGCGGCAGCAGAATCGCGCAAATCAACAGACAGCCGATGATTACAGTCATTACCTGCGCCGGCACGTTCAAAAGACTCATCCCAAAGCGGGCGAACCCAATTAAGAACAGCGACAGAACTACACCCAACATCGATCCGGAACCACCATTGATGCTGACGCCTCCTAAAACAACCGCGGTAATAACTTCCAACTCATATCCTTGAGCAATATTCGGTCTGGTGCTGTAAATTCTTGACGTGAGTAAGATGGCCGCAAAAGCAGACAAAAGCCCGCTGACCGTAAAGAGAATCAGCTTAATGCGATCAACCGGTATTCCGGAATATCGGCAGGCATCTTCGTTATTGCCGATGGCATAGACATAGCGTCCAAAGGTGGTCTTGTGGAGAATGAATCCGAAAATAACCGCCAAAACCGCAAAAATCACCAGCTGATTGGGAATCATTGTTCCAGCAAAGTACCCCTGGCCGATATCAGCGAAATCCCAAGGATATCCAGTGACCGCCTGATTTCCCAGAAGCACATAAGCGATGCCCCTGAATAAGGAAAAGGTGGCTAATGTAACTACCATCGCCGGCAGCTTAAACCTGGTGATCACCAATCCGTTAAATAGACCTCCAAGTGCACCTACCAGCAGGCAGAGCCCAGCCGCAGTCCAAATGTCCATTCCTGAGCGGTAAGCAATCCCCATCACCGCTGCTGACATCGCCATGTTGGAAGCTACAGACAGGTCCACATTTCCCGTGATAACAATAAAAGTCATGCACAGGGCAATGATACCCTTCTCAGTAAAATGGAGGGTAGAGTCAAATAGATTGCGGATGTCCAGAAAATATGGAGATAGATTGGACATCAATATAAAGACTCCTACCAGCAGTAACAGCAGAATAAATTCCCAATGCCTAAAGATTCTGGTCATGCCTCTTGCCCCCTTGCTGCTGCTTTTTTGTCTCTGGTCTTCATCACCGCATCCAAGACCACGGCCAGCAGAATGATGAAGCCTTGAATTGCCAACTGCCAAAATGGTGATACCTGAGTAACAGCGAGGGCGTTTTCTACTATTGAGATTAAGAGAGCACCAAGAAGAACCCCGGTAATTTTGCCCGTACCGCCGAAGACACTGACTCCGCCGATGACGATTGCAGTGACAGTGGAGAACTCAAAACCTGTTGCTGAGTCACTCTGGGCGGATGCAAAGCGGGAAACCCACAAAACACCACATAATCCGTACAATAAGCCTGACAGCGTGTAGACCAGATACTTAATCCTATCTACATTAATGCCGACCACCCGGGCAGCCTCCGCATTGCCACCGACAGCGTAAATCTCTCTGCCGGGTTTGGTATGAGTCAGGAAATAATAAAAAATCGCATAGCAGACCACGGTCATAAAGATCAGATTTGGTATACCGAGGATATGTCCCCGCGCCAGCCTAATAAAATTGCTGGGCATTTCATGAGCACTTACCCACTGACCCTTGCTGGCGATAAAAATCAGCCCCCGATAAACAGACATCGTTCCTAAGGTTGCAATAATGGGGGGAACAGCAGCTTTGCTGATCAGAAAACCATTGATGCTGCCCAGCACTAAACCGATCAAACCGCCTAAAATTAGAGCAAGAAGCGGATTTAACCCATACCCATGTTTATAAATTAAACCGACAAGCATTCCCGAAAGAGCTAATCCTGAGCCAACCGACAGATCAATTCCACCGGTGATTACTACCATCATCTGACCGACAGCCACCACAGCCAGAATTGCTCCGTTAAGCAGGATATCGTTAAAATTAGCAGCGGATAAAAACCGTGGGCTGCGAATTGATACACCTATTATCAATAAAAGCGTAAATACAATCAGGCTGGTTTCCCGCCTGACAACTGCTTTCGCAAGTAAGCGGCGTCTTTCTGATGTTAATTGTATCATCTCTAAGCCCCCTTATGATACATCAGCTTCCAGCTGTTTTCTGCCGATAGCTGCCTGGAGGATCAGCTCCTGAGTAGCTTCACCCCGCTTAAATTCTGCCGCAATTTGCCCCTCATGCATAACTAAAATCCGATCGGACATGCCAATAATCTCGGGCAGTTCAGATGAGATCAGAATAATGCCTAATCCCTGCGCAGCCAAATCATTCATTAAATTATAAACAGCTGTTTTAGCCTGGACATCAATTCCCTTAGTCGGTTCGTCTAAAATCAGAACATGCGGATTTGTAGCCATCCACTTAGCCAGCACTACTTTCTGCTGGTTTCCGCCGGAAAGATTCCTCACCAACTGCGATACACCAGAAGTGCGAATATATAATTGATCGACAAACCGTTTCGCAATATCGCTTTCCCGAGCTTTATTAAGTATTTTATACTTAAAGCTATCGAGAATTGAAATCGTAATATTAGATGCGACATTCATGGGCACAATCAAACCGCAGCGCTGTCGATCCTCAGGGAGATAGGCAATTCCACAGTTCAGCGCATCATGGGGCGAGCGGACAGCTAGCTCCTTGCCCCCCAAATAAATTTTCCCCTGATCCGGACGGCTGATACCAAAAATAGCTTCGGCCAATTCGGTTCTGCCAGCGCCCACCAAACCCGCGATGCCGAGAATCTCTCCTTTTCTGAGACTTAAAGAAACGTTGGAAAACTCACCATGCTTGGTAAATCCATCAACTCGGAATATTTCTTCCCCAAGTTCCACAGCTGCTTTTGGGTACATCTCGTGCATGGGCCGCCCAACCATCATTTGAATAACCTTCTGCACCGATACTTCATTAATGTTGTTGGTCCCGATGTACTTGCCGTCTCTAAGCACGGTTACTCGATCCGCAAGATCAAACACTTCCTCTAAACGATGAGAGATAAAAATAACTGCAGCTCCATCAGCACGCAATTTGCGAATAATACTAAATAACCGCTCAGTTTCCTGAATAGTCAGGGCTGATGTCGGTTCATCCATAATTAAGATTTTTGAATCGATTGACAGCGCTTTCGCAATCTCCACCAGCTGACGCTCCGCTACATTTAAATATCTCATTTGCGTATCCGGACTGACATCAAGCTGCAGATCCTGCAGAAGCTTTTTGGTTGTCTTATGCATAGCTGGCCAATTAATGCGGCGCGATTTCGGATAAAGTACCGGATGCCCCATAAACACGTTTTCAGTAATACTCAAATCAGCAAAAAAAGTAGGATCCTGGTAGATGGCAGCAATCCCCGCCTGCTGCGCATTAAGCGGACCTGCAAAAGAAACCGGTTCTCCATTAAGAATAATCTGACCCTCATCAGGCTGGTGTACCCCGGTGATTATTTTAATCAAAGTAGATTTACCGGCTCCGTTCTCACCGACCAAGGCGTGGATTTCACCTGGTTTAAGTTGAAATTCCACTTGATTAAGTGCTGTAACACCAGGAAATCTTTTGGTTAGATTACGGAGTTCGAGAATATAATCTGCCACTGAGACCTTCTCCTTTTATGAAGTGTTGTGAACAATCATGCAGTGAATCGGAAGCGGGTATCAACCCGCTTCCCCTCTTTTATTTTTATTTAGTACACTTGATACCACTCGTCGATGTTGTCTTTATCAAACACAAAAGGAGCTCCTAAAATAACTTCCAGGCCGCCGTCTTCAGTTGTTACGATTTCTCTCTCGCCCATGCGGCCAACATTAACGGTCTCACCGGCTTTTCCTTCAATTGCACCGGTAAGGAGACCGTAGGCCATGTAAGTGGAAACATAACCAAGATCAATTGGGTTCCACAGCGCAATCGCTTCGCTGGTGCCGCTGCGGATGTAATCTGCCATCTCGCTCGGCAGTCCCAAACCGGTCAGAGCAATTTTTCCGGACAAGCCTTGGTCCTCGATAGCACGGGCTGTTGCAGCCAAGCCAACTGTTGTCGGACAGATAATACCCTTCAGGTCAGGATATGCTCTGAACAAGCCCAGGGCTTCGTTATAGCTTTTTTCACGCAGGTCGTCGCCGTATACGATCGAAACCAACTCCATCTTTTCGTACGCAGGCAACTTGAGCTCTTCTTTCATCCACTCAATCCAGATATTCTGATTAGCCATTGTTGATGTAGCACTTAAAACTGCGATTTGGCCTTCATAATCAATCATTTCTGCCAGCATCTGCACTTGAATGCGGCCGATTAATTCCATATCAGCTTGATTCAAGAATAAATGGCGGCCTGCCGGAGCTACAGCCGAGTCAAATGCTACAACCCGAATGCCGCGGTCCATGGCACGTCTTAGGATCGGAACCAAAGCATCCGGATCATTGGCGCTGACAAGAATCGCATCTACTCTCTGGGCGATCAGCGCATCAATCATAGAAATTTGGCCCTCTGCGGTCGGTGTCTCTGGTGCTTG
>DURM01000088.1 GCA_012837335.1 Bacillota bacterium | reverse complement strand
TACAGCCCAGGTAATCTTGACGTTATCATGTTAATATGAGAAAATGCTCTTGCTGCATTAAAATTAAATTGATTAAGGAGAATAACCATGGGTGTTAAGAGTACTGGAGGTAGAGGTGGTTAAATGTTAAAACTGTTATTGGATAAGCTTAAGGAATCGTCATCGTCTGTAATTCCAATTATTATTCTAGTATTAATCCTAAGTTTTACTGCTGCGCCAATGCCAACATGGAACATAATCTTTTTCCTGTTCAGTGCTGTGCTGATGATAGTGGGAATCGCATTATTTAATTTGGGTGTGGACACATCACTGATTCCAATTGGGGAGTATGTGGGTTCCTCTGTGGTAAAGAGCCGCAAATTAGCCTTTATTATTATTATGACCTTTGTGATTGGGGTCTTTGTCACAGTTGCGGAGCCGGACCTTATTCTTTTAGCAGGCCAGATCAATGGAGTTCCTGATTCAGTGATTATTTTTACAGTGGCTGCGGGAGTTGGTCTTGGTTTAGTTGGCGCATTTTTGCGGATTCTATTCCAATGGCCGCTGTCTACAATTATGATCGGCTGCTATCTGTTTGCATTTGTGCTTTCAAGTTTTACTAACAGCAATTTCCTATCTATTGCCTGGGAATCAGGAGCTGTAACTACAGGTCCGATCATGGTTCCTTTCGTGATGGCACTGGGGCTTGGTTTAGCATCGATTCGCGGTGACAATGCCACTCACGAGGACAGCTTTGGCTTGGTAGCCCTAACACTGATCTGCCCAATCCTGGCTGTGCTGATCCTGGGTATGTTCTTCTCTCCCACAGGAGGAAGTACGTTAGTTGTTTCCGATGTGGCATCGCTTGGGGATATAGCTGCACTTTACAAGTCGGGTATTGAGGATCAGTTTTCCCAGGTTGCGCTGGCCCTTGCACCGATGCTAGTGCTTTTTGTAATTTTCCAGATTGCTGTTCTGCGGTTAAAGGCTAGAGCTCTTTTGAAGATCGGGGTTGGAACAATCTATACTTATATTGGCATGGTGCTGTTTTTAGCCAGTGCTAATGTTGGGTTTATGCCAGCAGGCTATCTCCTTGGGAGCTCGCTGATTGCCAATTCCAGCAGATGGGTTCTGGTCTTGGTTGGTTTTGTAACTGGATTCTTTGTGGTAGCGGCAGAACCGGCTGTATTTGTTTTAAAACGGCAGGTAGAAGATGCGACAGCCGGGGCAATTCCTGCCAAAGCAATGGGAATTGGCCTGTCGGTAGGAGTGGGTATCGCGGTTGCCCTATCCATGCTGCGCGTACTTACTGGTATCTCGCTGCTATACATTATTGTGCCCGGATACCTGCTTGCTCTGATTCTGACATTTGTGGTTCCGCGGCTGTTTACATCCATAGCCTTTGACTCCGGGGCGGTTGCTTCCGGCCCGCTGGCGGCTACGTTTATGCTGCCGCTGGCAATTGGAGCGAGCGAAGCGCTGGGCGGCAATATTTTTACCGATGCATTCGGGATTGTAGCTGTAGTCGCGCTGTTTCCCGTATTAATTCTGCAGCTGTTCGGAGTCGCATTTGTCGTTAAATCCCGAAAAACAGCAAGGGAACTGGAAGTCCCTGCCGAAGATACAATTATCGACTTGGATTATTCGGCGAATGCTTCGGAGCTCTCTGAGTAACTTACAAGAAATGGAGGACTACCCATGGTGGAGACTTCTACAGATAGATTAGAGGCCCTCATTACTATCCTGGATTATAGTTTGAAGGATAAATTGACCGATACATTAAAAAGATGCGGCATACCGGCAGCCGCTGTACTCCACGGTTCCGGTACCGCTAAATCGGCAATTTACGATATCCTTGGTTATGGGGGACCAAAAAAAATTGTGTGCGTCAGCCTGCAGACAAAGTTGATGGCCGATTATTTTCTCAAAGAGCTGAATAACAGCATAGATTTCAGCAAACCGGGAACAGGAATTGCCTGCACAGCGAGCTTAAGCAGTATCAGCAGCACTGTTTCCAAGGTCCTCAATCAAGCTGATGACAATATCGAGATGGGAAGTGAGGAAATGACCACTGCACCGGCAGAAAAATATCACTTGATCATTACTATCGTTAACTCCGGCAATTTTGAGCAGGTTATGGAGGCAGCTAAAAGCGCAGGAGCCACCGGCGGCACTTTGGTTCATGCCCGGGGCTTAGGCTCAAAAGAAGCCGTTAAATATCTCGGCATCACTATTCAGCCGGAAAAAGATTTGGTGTTAATTGTAGCACCAGAGAAAAACAAACGACCAATCATGGAAAGCATTTCCAAAGCAGCCGGACTTACCACTAAAGGTAACGGCATCTGCTTCGCAATGCCCTTAACCAACATCATCGGCCTTGAGGGCGCGCTGGATAACATCGACAAATTATAGAAAAGCAAAGGGTCAGACCAATACCGGTTGCGGTTAAAGTCTGACCCTGTTTTTATCTTAAAAATCGCCTAAATCAGCTTTAAACTTCGCTGCCAGCTCTTCCTGCCAAGCATTAATCGGTGCTAATTTGCCGAGGAAGAAGCGGAGAGTTTCCGGTTCTTCTACGAACTTCAAGCCTCCGATTAGGCGGCGGTTTTCATAGAGCCAGGTAATGCGGTCTACCGCGTATTTTACCTGAGAAAGCGTAAACACCCGCCGGGGAAGGGCTAAGCGGAGCAGTTCCATATCTGCTAAAGGTTCAGTTCCATCAGGTTTTCGCTGTTCAGATATGGTACCTCTTTCCATGCCCCTGATCCCGCTGGCGATATACAGGGCGGCTGCTAAAGCTCCTGCGGGATACTGGGTTTGGGGAATGTGGTCCACAAACTGCATGGCGTCAATGTGGCATCCCAAACCTCCTGGAGGAGTGACTACCGGCACGCCATTGTTCTGCAGTTCTTCTGCCATGTAGGCGATAAACTGGGGCCCATGGCTGATCATATCCATGTCCATCGTTTCTTCCAGACCGATGGTAATCGCTTCCATTTCCCGCACTGACATGCCGCCGTAAGTCAAGAACCCTTCATATAAGGGTATAAACTCACTAATCTTCTGATTGAATTCCCCATTATTGGTCATCAACCCGCCGCCCCGGGCGCAGCCGAGCTTGCGGCCGGAGAAATATAAGATGTCGCATAAATCCGAGATTCTGCGGGTGATTTCCTTAATGCTTAAATGCCGGCATTTTTCTTCCCGGGTCTTGATAAAATATAAATTGTCTGCCAATAAGCTGGCATCGAGGACCAAAATCAGGCCATAGCGATCGCAGAGCGCCCGCACCTGCTCCAAATTCTCCAGCGAGAAGGGCTGTCCACCGATGAGATTGGTGCCCGCTTCCATGCGGACAAAGGCTACTTTATCCGGTCCGTGCTCCTTAACCGCGGCTTCCAGTTTGTCCAGGTCCATATTCCCTTTAAAAGGATGAGTGCTGACCACATTGTACGCCTCATCAATCGGGGTTTCCACAACGGTGCCGCCGTTCAGCACAATATGGGCTTTGGTAGTAGTAAAATGGTAATTCATCGGTACAATGCTGTCTGGTGTCACAAATACCTGCGCCAGGATATTCTCGCAAGCACGCCCCTGGTGCGCAGGAATGAAATATTTGGTTCCAAAGATTTCCGTGCATTTTTCTTCTAATCTGGTAAAGGTTTGGGAACCGGCATAGCTGTCGTCGGCTTCCATCATTGCAGCCAGCTGTCGATCGCTCATAGCATTGACCCCGCTGTCAGTCAGCATGTCCAGATAAACATCCTCATTTTTCAATAAAAACGTATTGCTGCCGGCTTGCTGCATCGCCCGCAGCCGCTCCTCAACCGGGATCAGATTCAGTTTCTGGACTATCCTAACCTTGTGCATTTCTAAAGGAATTTGCTCTCCAGTGAAAAAATTAACCTTGACCATCACTCTCACTCCTTATATTCTTGCAAATAAAAAAAGCCGTCCATCTTCAGGACGACTTTCAGCCGCGGTACCACCTGTGTTAATCTGCAAGCAGATTCACTCGTTTCAGGAAGCCATCACTTCCCTAACCGGTAACGTCGGTAGACGGCAAGGCCTACTGCTAGTTCAGCCCGCAACTCAAGGGTGTATTTCAGTCAGCGGTCATTGCCAAGTTCCACCAACCCTTGGCTCTCTGTAAACTTCCGATTGACCTACTTCTCCCTGTCATAGTCTTTTATTTGCGTTTTGTTAAATAAATTATAATTTATTTTAAGGCGCTTGTCAACGCTAGTTTCTCAGCCGCTTTTCAAGCTCATTGGCAGTCCGGCTGGCCAGCGCCTGCTCCTTGCTGACCACTCGGCATCCAACCGGTGCAAGTAGAAACCTACCCATGCGGAGATGGACAACCGCCACCGGAATTCCAATGATGGTCACCGCATAAAGAATGCCTAAGAGCAGGTGGCAGATGGTAAGGATAACCCCGATTGGAAGCCAGATCAGGTTTAAAACAAAATGAATAACGCGGGAAAATAGCGAGACATTCTGTTTGCCCATTAGTTCAGCTGCCCTGATGATCTCTTTGCCGTATGGGAAGGCAGAGAGCTTAGCGAACTCAAAGCAGGCTCTGCCGATGGGAATGCCGATGATGGTCAGATAGAAGAAGCAGCCGATTGCCAGCCAAATTAACGCTAATTCAAATCCACCAAAGATAAACCACAGTAAATTTCCTACAGCAGCCATTTCTCACCCTCCTAGTACCAAAAATTCTCCGACACGGCGCCGATCCCTTCAGGTAACAGCAGGGAATATTATGGATATGCCGAAATCAAGAAGCGGTGAAAGGAGTTTACAGCATGTTTGAATTTGATCCCTTATCTTATCCTTATTCGTCACAGCGGATGATGGTGTACGCTGAAAACGGCATGGTGGCGACATCCCAGCCTTTGGCTGCCCAGGCCGGTTTAGAAGTCTTAAAGCAGGGCGGCAATGCCATCGATGCCGCGATTGCTGCTGCGGCCTGCTTAACAGTGGTAGAACCGACGTCAAACGGTATTGGCGGGGATGCCTTTGCTCTGGTATGGAGTGGAGGCAAACTCTACGGTTTAAACGCGAGTGGTCCAGCGCCTGCAGGAATATCTGTTGAACAAGTGCGGCAGCTCGGCTGGAAAAAGATGCCCCGGTTCGGATGGATCCCGGTCACAGTGCCGGGTGTGCCCGCGGCGTGGGCAGCTTTAAGCGAGCGTTTTGGTGCTCTTGACCTTACTCAGACCTTAAAACCGGCGATTGACTATGCTGAAAATGGCTATCCTGTTTCGCCGATTACTGGTTACTTTTGGCAGAGAGCCTACGATACCTACAAAGCTAACCTGAAAGGGGAAGAGTTTAAGCAGTGGTTTACAACCTTTGCTCCCAAGGGAAGAGCGCCCCAGATTGGCGAGCTGTGGAATTCCCCGGGTCACGCTGCCTCATTAAGAGCTATTGCCAAGACCAACGCCCGGGCTTTTTACAGCGGAGAATTAGCGGATGCGATTGATCGGTTTGCCCGGGAAACCGGAGGTATAATCCGCAAATCCGATTTAGAGACTTATCAGCCGGAGTGGGTTGAACCAATTCGGCTAAACTACCGCGGCTATGATGTGTGGGAAATACCGCCGAACGGGCAGGGCTTGGTTGCCTTGATGGCATTGAATATTCTCAAGCACTATGATGATTTAGAGTTGGATCATCCGGAAACATACCACCGCCAGATCGAGGCGATTAAACTTGCCTTTGCTGATGGCCAGGCCTATATCACGGAGCGCGATGAGATGCCGGTGAAAGTTGAAGAGCTTTTGTCGGAGGAATATGGACTGAAGCGGAAAGAACTCATCGGCCGCACTGCTCTTGAGCCAAGTCCCGGCAAACCTCCCCGGGGCGGCACCGTCTACTTAGCCGCAGCTGACAACCAGGGCAACATGGTATCCTATATCCAAAGCAACTACATGGGCTTCGGCTCCGGAATTGTTGTACCGGAGACAGGAATTGCCCTCCAGAATCGGGGCAACAACTTCTCCCTAGACGAGAATCATCCCAACTGCCTTAGACCAGGCAAGCGGACCTATCATACAATTATCCCCGGCTTCTTAAGTAAAGATGGGGAAGCAGTGGGACCATTCGGCGTGATGGGTGGTTTCATGCAGCCCCAGGGCCATGTGCAGGTTGTAATGAACGCAGTTGATTTTCAGCTTAATCCCCAGGCGGCCCTGGATCGGCCTCGCTGGCAGTGGATGGAAGGCAGGCAGGTGGAGCTGGAAAGCAGTGTGCCGAATTACATCGCGCAAGCCTTGGAGCGCAGAGGCCATCAAGTCCGGATCCCGGTTACTTCCGGCGGTTTCGGACGTGGGCAGATCATCTGGCGGATGCCGAACGGAGTACTGGCCGGGGGCACCGAACCGCGGACTGATGGAACGATTGCAGCTTGGTAGTAATATTAAGATTTTAATCTGATTTTAATCTTACTCATATTTGCATTTAAGCTGCCTCTGTTAGAATGCAGGTAAATCAACAAGGGAGGTTCTACTTTGATGGACAGATTGGAACAAATTGAACGTCTGCGTGCAAAAGCGAATGTATCTTACGAAGAAGCTAAACAGGCCTACGAGGCAGCCAATGGTGATTTGCTGGAGGCAGTGATTATGTTGGAGCGTCAGGGTAAGATTAAGCCGCCGGAAGGGGACGGATTTTACAGCAGTGAAAAAGTAAAGCCAGAAGTAGTTGGCGGAGAAGAGCATCGGGAATCGAAGAAAGATGCTTTTACCGATGGATTACACAGATTCCGGGATTTTCTGGTCAGACTGATTCACAAGGGCAACAACACCTTGTTTGTAGTGTCCCAGCGCGAAACAACTCAGTTTAAACTTCCTATGACTGTTATGGTGCTGTTAACCCTGGTCGCCCCATGGGTAGTAATTCCACTCTTGATTATTGGTTTATTCTTTGACTACCACTATCGGATTGTCAGCAGCGAAGGGCGGAAAAGCGAGTAGCGGCGGCACGCGGGGTAAGGATTGGATCGGGGAGGAGTGATTTCCTTGGCGGCACGGATTTTAATCATCGAAGATGAGGAGAAATTTGCCCGCTTTGTGGAGATGGAATTAACCTATGAAGGCTATGAAGTAGCCAAAGCTTTTGATGGCAGGACTGGTTTAGAGATGGCCGAAGCCGAGGAATTTGATTTAATCCTTCTTGATATCATGCTGCCCGGATTAAATGGAATGGAGGTGCTGCGGAGGATTCGCCGCAGTTCCTCCGTTCCTGTGATCATGCTGACTGCTCGGGATAGTGTCATCGATAAGGTCTCAGGGCTGGACAGCGGAGCCGACGATTATATCACCAAACCTTTTGCCATCGAGGAGCTTTTGGCCCGGATCCGGACTGCCCTTAGAAAAACCAATGCATTAGTTCCTAGCAGCGAAACCACGGTGCTCACAGCAGGGGAACTGAGACTAGATGTAGGGCGGCGGCAGGTGTTCTATCAGGATAATCAGATTGAACTGACTAAGCGGGAATTTGATCTGCTCCAATACCTTTTGGAGAACAAGGGTTTGGTTATGTCCCGCGAGACACTGCTGGTCAATGTTTGGGGCTACGATTATGAAGGAGAAACCAACGTAGTGGATGTTTACATCCGCTTTTTGCGCAGTAAGATCGATGATGTTTTTAATGCCAAGCTGATCACTACAGTGCGGGGAGTGGGGTATGTGATTCGCGATGAGTAATAACAAACCGGATCGCCGCAGCAGACTGCGTTTTTCCATTGCAGCCCGCTTGAATATCCGCATCTGGATGTGGCTGCTGTCATTTTTTATCGGGTTTAATCTGCTGCTGGTCGCAGCTCTGACCTTCAGTACCATTTACTACGCAGAGAACAAGGCGGCAGCGGTTGCGCCTTATCTTACCACCGGGGAACTGCTTAACCCGGAAAATCAGGACTTATTGACTTTACTAGATATTGAAGTGGCAGAACTTTCCGCTTTACCGCAGGGATTTACCCTGCCCAACACGCTGAAGCGCTTGGTGCTGGAGGAAACAGCGGATGCGGCGCGGCGCTTTGAGGTATTAACTCCGCTGTCGGAATGGAAATATTCCTGGAAAAATATTCCGGAGCAGATCGTGTACCGGGTGGAGTTCGCTGATAATGGCCAGGGGTATGCGCTGGTAATCAGCTTAAAGGAGCCCCTCACCTTAGCGGTCACCCTGATAGCAGCGATGCTGGGAATCCAGCTCATCATTTTAATCACCAGATTTTTTTCTGGCGCGAGATTGATCCGGGAAACACTGACACCTTTAACTGATTTAGCCCGGCAGGCCCAGAGCTTGAATGTGGATCAGGGACCGCTGTCCATTGAGGAAATGAAAGAATTGGCCGGAAAACTCGATCGAATCACAGCTGCCAGGCTGGATACCCGCATCGATATCGACCAAACTCAGGACGAATTGAAAGGTTTGGCTGCGGCCATCAATGGCATGCTCGATCGCATCAACGCAGCTTACCGTTCCCAGGCGCGGTTTGTATCCGATGCATCCCATGAGCTGCGCACACCGATTGCGGCCATTCAGGGCTATGCCAATCTTCTGGACCGCTGGGGCAAACACGATGAGAAAGCGCTGCAGGAATCGATTGATGCCATTAAAGAAGAAGCTGCCAATATGAAGGATTTGGTGGAGCAGCTGCTGTTTCTCGCCCGCGGTGACAGCAACCGGATGCCGCTTCAGATCGAGCGAATCGATTTGGCTGATACCGCCCAAACCGTATTAAAAGAATTCCGAATGATTGACGGCGGACATGAGTTTATTCTTGATGTTGAGTCAGCGTATGTGGAAGGAGATGTGGGTCTTATTAAGCAGGCGCTGCGGATTCTCGTGGATAATGCGGTAAAATACACACCGGTTGGGGGAGAGATTAAGATTTCCGTTAAACAGCGGGAGAGTGAAGTGACGCTCACAGTCCAGGACAGTGGTATCGGGATTCCACCGGAAGCGGTGCCCCATATCTTCGAGCGTTTTTTCCGGGCTGATGAATCACGAGCCCGATCCACAGGTGGGACCGGACTCGGTTTATCAATTGCGAATTGGATTGTAGAGCGCCACGGCGGGCACCTTGAAGTGCTGAGCCGCGAAGATATTGGAACTAGATTCACAATAGTACTGAGGGGGGGTTGACCCCTCTTTTTTATATGTCTTTATAGCGCAGCCACTTGATGATTTCCCGCGGAGTGGCGTTTTTACCGTACATCAGCATGCCGACCCGGAAGATTTTGGCCGCCATGAGGGTAAGCAGGGCGGTAGTAACCAGCAGGATTGCTCCGCTGAGGACAATCTGCCAGGTCGAGACCGGAGCGATTGCATCCCGGATAATAATGATCACCCAGCTCGTAAAGGGAAATAGGCTGGCAAATTGAGAAACAACTCCGTTAGGGTTATGAACTACCGGGCTAATAAACAGAAAGGCCATGGCAGGAAGCATGATGACCATACCCTGCGAGTTGCCTGCCTGCTGAACATCTTCCATGGTTGCCCCCACACCGATAAATAGGGCCGCGATGAGCAGATAGCCAAACAAGCCAAAAAATAGGATCAGGGGCAGATTAGCAGTGGCTAAAGCCTCCAGCACCGGAAAATCGGTGAAATAGATTAATGCCGGCAGGGCAAGCGCTGTCCAAAACACCAGCTGGATTATGCCTAAGAAGAAGTGACCTAAGATTTTGCCTTTCATCAAGTCTGAAGCCCGGATTGAGCTTAAGATTACTTCTGCCATGCGATCCCGCCGCTCCTGCAGAGCGCTCATCATCAGCATGCTTCCGGAAGAGAAGATCAGGATGTAGATAATCACGATTGCTACTGCCGATACGAGAATTCTCTGGGCGTTAGGGGCGTCGGCCTCGTCAATCGCAATCGATACCAGCGCTGCCGGTTCAGTTAAATACGCCAGCTGAGTTGAATCCAGCTCGGACTGTTCCAGCCGCACCTGCTGAAGAATTACTGTTAAAGCCGAAGAGAGGGTTCCAAATGCCTCTTGATTACTGTTCTCATAATAAAGCTGAGCCTGACCGCTGGTGAGAAATTCAGAATCTAGAAGCAGGTATCCATCAGCTTCGCTCTCCTCCACCGCCGCTTCAGCAGCAGCCTGATCACTGCTCGGTTCTAAAGTTATGTGCTCAGGCATCATCCTCTGGAGCATCGGTAAGATTCCCACTTGATCTACCACTTGATAGACCATCTGCTCTGGTTTATTGAACTGCTCAATGAGAATCGGAAAAGCAATGAAAGCAACCATGATCAGGGGTGTAAGGATTAAGCCGATGATAAACTGCTTATTGGTCAGGTTCCGCATAACTTCCCATTTGGCAATTTTTAAAGTGCTGTTCACAGCTCTTCACCTCCTGTTGCTACTTTTACAAAGATATCGTGCAGCGACGGACGGACCACCTGCAGCTCATCAATCTCAGCATCAGCAGGTATGTTCTGCAAAAATTCGGCCGGAGTTACATGGTCATGAAGATTGAGCATCCACCGTGTGCCGCTTAAGCGGGTTGCATCAGCTACCCCCGGCAGCTGTTCAAGCGTGCCGATATCAGCGGCTGTTTCGATGTAAACCCGGAAGTTGCCGTAGCTTTCTTTAATCTGCCTCAGGGTACCGGAAACAACCTTTTTGCCTTGATGAATTAAAAAGATCTGGTCACAGAGCTCCTCGACAATATTCATCTGGTGGCTGGACAGGAGTACTACTGCTCCCCGCGCGGCCAGATTTTTGATTTCGGTCTTAATCAGCTCTTGGTTGACCGGATCCAGTCCCGAAAAAGGTTCGTCTAAGACCACAAAGCGCGGTTCGTGCAGAACTGCAGCGATAAACTGGACTTTTTGGGCCATTCCTTTCGAAAGTTGATCCACTTTGGCGTAAGCATAGTCTTTGAGGTCAAACCGCTCCAGCCATTCCAGCGCCCGGGTGCGGGCGGTTTCCGGATCTACCCCTTTTAATCCGGCTAAGAACACCAGCAGGGGAATTATTTTCGCATCTTTATAAAGTCCACGTTCTTCCGGAAGATATCCAATTGTCTGCCGGGGAACTCCCGCAGTGCGCTTTTCATCGGCGGTAAACCAAATCTCGCCGCTGTCCGGAACCGTAATATCCATGATCATCCGGATCGTGGTAGTCTTACCAGCTCCGTTTGGACCCAGCAGGCCTAAAATTTGTCCCGCTTGGGCCTGAAAGGAAATGTGGTCGACAACTGTCTTGTCGCCATAGGTCTTACATATCTCATTTACCTCCAAAAGATTCACACTTAACCAACCCCTTTAATTTTATCTCATGGGCAGAAACTGCCCACTAGGACTGTAAAATCGCCTGTCACCCGGTTCTGATCCCGAACAGCTTCAAGGATTTTCTCCTGATCCTGCGACCAAGTCAATGGTGTCATGCCCACCAAATGGGGCCACAGTTTTTGTGCGATTTCAAATTCATAGCTGACTCGATGCTGTTCCAGTAAAACTGCTTCTTCCTGGAAATGCTCAATCACTCTCTGGTTGGAGTATGTTTCCGCTGAGCCGCTGCTGCGCAGCTCCTTAAGGTAATCAGGACCGGGAACAACTTTAATTACAATGCCGCCATCATGTAAAATCCTGGCAAATTCCCCATAGTTGGCTGGAGCCAGGATATTTAAGATCACGGAAATACTTCGATCTTGAAGGGGCAGCCCCGCTAGATCTGCAACGCACCAGAGAATATCGGCGCTGTGATTGGCAGCCAGATTGATTGCGCTTTTGGCAATGTCAGCGCCGATGCATACCGCCTGCCGATCTAGTTTATTAACCAGCCGGTATAGGTGAGAACCTTCACCGCATCCAGCATCGAGGATGCGTAAATCAAGGTTGGCTGAGCTGTGGTAAACTCGAATAATCCCTACCAGCTTATCGATTAAAGGATCGAAGAAACCGGCGCTGCTGATCTGCTGTCTGGCCTGGAACAGCTCCTGCTCATACACGGGAGCCTTCCCGGAAACTAAAAGATTCAGATACCCTTTTCTCGCTAGATCAAAAGTGTGGGAAGTACTGCATCTGAGTGAGTAGCCGTCAATTTCTGCGGGACCGCGGCAGATCGGACATTGAAACAAGCCCGAATTCTCTGCAATTAAACGGCGGGTGCGGTCTTTTTTACTGATCTTTGCCATATAATCACTCCCGATAGTATTATGTTCAAAAAAAGACAGCAGGTTCCTGCCCTGCTGTCTCCATCTTTGCTGAATTAAATGCTGTTTTTACGCTGTGTTAGTCATTTTTCGCCTTGACTCAGCGTGTTCACACCACACCTGATTAAACTGATCTGCTAAACTCTCAAAAGCCCTGCAGATCATGGGATCGAAATGGGTGCCGCATTCCGAGAGAATGATTTCCACGGCCTCGTCGTGGGTAAATGCTCTTTTGTAGGGACGTTCGCTGCGAAGCGAATCATACACATCGCAGACAGCGGCAATCCGCGCGCTTAAGGGGATCTCGTCCCCTTTTATTCCGTATGGGTATCCGGAACCATCATACCATTCATGGTGGTACAAAGCGATATCCCTGGTTGTCTGTAGGTATTCCTGGACAAAAGGATCCGTGATTTTCGCTTTCTTGCCGATAGAGTCAATAATCTTGGCTCCGTGAATAGGATGTTCTTTCATAGTCTTCCACTCATCTGGAGTGAGAGGGCCGGGTTTTTTTAAGATACTGTCCGGCATGGCCACTTTACCGATATCGTGAAAGGCAATCGACCAGGCTATGATATTTCTCTGTTCTTCACTCATTTTGAAATATTCGGTTAAAAGCCTCGTGTAGTGATGGAGACGGTTGATGTGTTTGCCGGTAACATCACTGTCCCTAAGCTCTGTAAGACTTACCAGAGCGTGAAGACTGGCCCGGTAAAGGTGGGCAAACTCTCCAGCCTGGGCTTGATACGCTTTTGACCGCCGCTCCCAGAAGGAGAAAACAAAAGAAGTCCACAGCGATACTCCAACCCAGATAAACAACCGCAGCACCCAATTGCCAGTAGTCTGATAGATCAGTGGCTCACGGGACAGCGGCATTAACCACTGAGACATTAACAGCGCACCGATCACTGCTGTGGCCAGCGATTCCTGCCAAGACAAAACCAACGCCGATAAGATAATGGGGATGTAAAACAAGTGAGGTGCAGCGTGAGTTGTCCCGCCTGCAGCCCATACAATCGCATAGATGCTGGCAAGCATAACTGCCACAATCAGCCTGATCCACCCTTTTGAAAGTCGCTCACCGGTCATTACATGATAAACCTCCTAATCAGATTCAAAACAAGCACAGTGTTCAGAATAAGTAACTAACTTGCTAATATTTTCTTGAAAGGTATTACCATAGTAATCTAAATGGGCTGAGTTTTCAACCCCTTTTATCATAAAAATAAGTAATGCCCCGTTTATTTACAGGGCATGCCGGTATAATGCTATTTAAAGCAGAAGTCTGGGAAAAAAATCTTGATTTCTCGCTCAGCGCTTTGGGGCGAATCAGAGGCATGGACAATATTATCCGGATCCATCGCGGCGGCATAATCACCTCGGATAGTTCCGGGAGCAGCGTTGACGGGGTTGGTTGCTCCATTTAACGCCCGCACTTTTTCCACAACACCTTCCGGACCTGTCAGCACCAGGGCGCAGATAGAATCCGAGCTCATCTGCTCAACAAGCTTAGGATAGAAATCTTTTCCCTGATGTTCCTGGTATAATTTTGCGAAAGTTTCCGGAGGAAACTGCTCCAATTTCAAACCCACTAAGCCCAAACCGGCCCGCTCATAGCGGCTGATAATTTCACCGCACAGTCTCCGTCTAACAGCTGATGGTTTAATCAGCACTAAAGTGTAGTGATTCTGCATCAAAACACCTCCCATGTCTTTACATAAAAAATTCGCAGTTGAGCGCCGCTTCCCTTTAAAGAACAAGCAATTTATGATAAATATCTATGGGGAGGGTTTGAAGTCCGCATAAGCGAAGGAACAAATAGGAAGGAGCGTGCCGACATTGAAACAGAAGATAATATTTTTGCTAGCTGTAACGCTGCTTTTAAGCGGCTGCGCCCGGCTCAGCCTTAATCAGGCTGTGGTTGAGCTGCAGAATGAACAGACAGTCCTTACCATCAGATTATCAAACAAAGGCACACCGATTTATCTTAAACCATTGGAGGCTAAGATTAGGGATAACCTGGGCAGTGAGTTCTCAGCTTTAGACTACACCGGAAATCTTACCGATCCGATCGGTGATGGATACGGGGAAAGCGTATCTGGTACGATTATCTTCCCACCGATTGATCCCAATTCAGAGCGGGTGCAAGTCGAAATCATCAGCAGCTTGCTTTCGGGTGAGCAGTCCTATGTCAGCAAGATTGGCGGCGAAATTACAGATGGAATTAGCGCTGAGCTTGTTTTCGGCCGCTGATAAAGTAGGAATTCGCAGTAATTTCTTGTATATATTAATTGGGGGTAAAATAACGGTTAAGTGTCAGTGTAATGGAGGAGATAGTGAATGCTTAGAAGACGCAGTTTAGGAGGAAAAATTGGTATCTTTTGCGGCAGCCTGATTTTACTTGCAGTTATTCTTGTGAGCGGTCTGGCATACATATACAGCTCTAAGATTTTAGTTAATCAGGCGGAAGATATGCTGATTACCAGCGCAACTCAGGCGAGCGATCTTTTGGAACTGCAGCTGCAGGCAGAGTTAGAAGCCTTGGCGGGAATTGCTGAGCGGTGGGAAATTAAAACTATGAACTGGCAGGTGCAGAAAAACGTACTCGTTCCAGAAACCGAGCGCCTGCAGAATTTTATCTCGTTAGGAATAGCCGATAAAAACGGTTTTGTCCAATACCACGACGGACAGACTGCAAACCTAGGCGATCGCGATTATATTCAGAAAGCATTAGCCGGTGAGCCGGCAATCTCTGATATTCTTGTGAGTCGGGTTACCAATGAGCTGGTCATGATGTATGCTATTCCCATTAAAGATTCTAGCGGCGTGCTCGGCGCTCTCGTCGCCCGAAAACCGGGCACAGCCCTCAGCGATATGATTGCCGGTTTAGGTTTTGGCCAAAGCGGCTGGGCGTATGTGTTTGGAACAGATGGAAGGGTCTTTGCATACCAAGATGAGCAGCTAGTGCTGGATCAGGTGAGCATCTTTGACGAAACCAGCCCTTACTATGCAGTTGGTCGGGAAGTTGAAAAGCTGGGCCGAGGAAAAAGCGGTATTATTCGCTACACATTAGATGATCAACTCAGTATAGTTGGTTTATCGCCTGTTGAGTCAACTAACTGGACCATTGCAGTGGGAGCGCGGGAAGATGAAGTACTGGCTGGTGTTAAACAGCTGGGGTACGCGTTGATTTTGATCGCAGTAGCAGTTTCGGTAGCCGGAGCGCTCTTGGTAACATTGATCGGCAGACGCCTGACTAGACCGCTGAGGGATATTGAAGCAATTATGGGCCAAGTGGCAAGTGGAAATTTGTCGGGGCTACTTGATGTGAAAAGTGAAGATGAGGTAGGCAAAGTATCTGCATCAATCAATAAATCTATGGAGAATATCAGGGGAGTGCTGCAGTTAGTCAGTGAAGCAGTTAATACCCTGGCCCGTACCAGCGCCGATATGGCGGCAGCATCTGAAGAAGTAACAGCGTCCATTGAAGAAGTAGCCAGCACTACCAACCAGTTTTCCAGTACCTTGGATCAGATGCATGCCAATGCCCAGGTGATGAGCAGCACCTCCCAAGAGGTATCTGATCACGCTGCTGCCGGCGAGCAGGCGTTAGAAGCGATTGTCGGCCAGATGCATGATCTGCGGGTGAATACCGATGAGCTGGCTGATAAAGTCAACACTGTAGGTGCCAGCTCCAAGAAAATTGGTGAGATTGTCAATACCATCAATGATATTGCGGAGCAGACCAATCTGCTGGCCTTAAACGCGGCTATCGAGGCAGCCCGAGCTGGCGAGCACGGCCGCGGATTCGCCGTGGTTGCTGATGAAGTAAGAAAACTTGCTGAGCAGTCTGCTCAGGCTACAGCGGAAATCGCAGCTTTAGTGCGGCAGACCCAGTCTGATATTGAAGCGGCAGTCAAAGAAATGCATGAAGAATCAGCCCATGTGGAACAGCTCCTCAGCACTGTCAGAACCAGCGAAGAAGAGCTGCATAAGATTCTGGTAGCTGTGAATCAGATGACATCGCAAATCGAAGAGCTGACCCAAGGCTTGACAGAGGTAAACACCGGCGGCCACGAAATTGCCTCCGCGACTGAGGAACAAGCAGCTTCAATCCAGGAGATTGCCAGCTCTGCCCATGATCTTACTGAAATGGCAGAAAAACTCAAACAGCAGACTGATTTCTTTACCCTTGATCAGTAAAGCATATACAGAACAAGCAGGCATTTGCCTGCTTGTTTCATATTAATTTACTTCGCTTCTGCTTTCCCCTTGATAGTAAGCCTAAAAAAGGATAATTCCAGGAAAAACGCCAAAATAGATTAAGGTTATGTTAGAAAACAGTTTATGATTTAACTAGTATAAAGGAGGCAGAGGGATGAGTAAATTTGTGCTGTCGGCGTTTGCAGACGAGATTGACCAGGATTTAAAGATCCAGCTTGAGGTTCTTAAGTTGTTTGGGATCAATCATATTGAGATGCGGCGGGTAAATGGCAGAGAATTAGTTAAGCATACCGCGGCTGAAGCAAAAGAAATTAAGAAACAGCTAGATGCAGAGAACTTTAGACTGTCTGCAGTGGGTTCGCCGATCGGCAAATATGGTATTACCGAGAATTTTACACCTCATTTGGATTTGTTTAAACATACTTTAGATCTTGCTTACTTACTGGAGGCCCCTTATATCCGGATGTTCAGCTTCTGGATGCCGAAAGGGGAAGATCCGGCTGATTACCGGAGCGCAGTGATTGACCGGTGGGGTGAGTTTATCGAGGCAGCAAGGGGTTCAGGTATAATTCTGCTTCATGAAAATGAGAAAGGAATTTATGGCGATACCGCTGAGCGCTGTTTAGACCTGCTCACTTCCTTAAACTGCGATGATGTAAAAGCAATCTTTGATCCAGCCAACTTTATTCAGTGTAATGTGGAGACTTATCCTAAAGCGTGGAATCTGCTGAAAGACCAGGTTATTTATCTGCATATTAAAGATGCTAATTTCGCCGATGGTAAAGTGGTGCCGGCGGGACACGGCGATGGCAGGCTGAAAGAAATCTTGGCGGAATTTGCTGAGCTTAATCCCGGCGGCTTCTTATCCTTAGAACCCCATCTTAAAGGCTACGATGGTCCGGCAGAGGTGGAACAGGATTCACCGGGATCTGAACTTCCTGATGGAGGTCCCAAGATGTTTGCTCTGGCTTATCAGGAGCTGAACAAAATCATTGCTGAGCTGTAGATCAAAAATACCGCTTCCGGCTGTGCCAGAGGCGGTATTTTTCTGCATTAATTCTTCTTAGACAGAACTAAAAACTCATCAATATCAGCGAGGGCTAAGTTGACTGCATCCTGCCAGAAATCCGGTTTAGTCAAATCGACACCGAGGTGGACTCTAGCCAGATCTTCAACCCGCATCCGCCCTGTATCCCGGAGCAGCTCCCGATACTTTTCCGCAAACCCGGGTCCTGCTTCCAGCGCTTGGGCGTAGATGCCGGAGCTGAACAGATAGCCGAAGGTATATGGGAAGTTGTAGAACGGCGTACCGGTGATGTAAAAATGCAGTTTCGATGCCCAGAAGTACGGATGGTACTGTGCCAAGCTGTCCACATAAGCTTCTTTCTGAGCTGTTACCATCAATTCGTTGAGCTCCTCAACGCTGACCAAGCCTTTTTTGCGCCGCTCATAAAATCTGGTTTCAAACAGGAAGCGGGCGTGAATATTCATAAAGAAAGCGACCACACGCTGAATTTTGTCTTCCAGTAAAACCAGGCGTTCTTCATCGGTGGATGCGTTTTTGATGGCAGCATCGGCTACCAGCATTTCTGCGAAGGTTGATGCTGTTTCCGCAACATTCATGGCGTAGCGCTGATTCATCTGGGAAACACCCTGCATCACATGCTGATGGTAAGCGTGACCAAGCTCGTGGGCTAATGTTGAAACATTACCAAGTGTACCGCTGTAAGTCATAAAGATCCGCGATTCATTGGAGTTTGGGAAACTGGTGCAGAAACCGCCTGCCCTCTTGCCGGGGCGGTCTTCCGCCTCAACCCAGCGATTTTCTAGGGCGTTGGCTGCAAACTCCGCCAGCTTCGGATCAAATTTATGGAACTGCTCCACAATAAACTCGGCTCCCCGATCGTAGCTCATTTTCGCCTGGGAGCTGCCGAGTGGAGCATCTAAATCGTACCAGGATAGCTTATC
Source organism: Bacillota bacterium (assembly GCA_012837335.1). Taxonomy (NCBI): domain Bacteria; kingdom Bacillati; phylum Bacillota; species Bacillota bacterium. Next base: position 11,997 of record DURM01000088.1, on the reverse strand, counting down.
CAAGCCTAAAAGCTCAGCTTTGCGGTTGAGATACTGGACCACTTTAGCTTTGTTTTTACTGATCGTATCCCACATTGCTGCTAAAGTATCAGCGGACATCCGGTTGATTTCCAAAGGTTCGCTCAACACATCGTCCCACTTGCGGTGGCGGTACAGCGTAAGGCGGTAGCCAGCTAGGTGGTTTAGGCAGCTGCTGAACAGCTCCGCTTCCTGAGCCCAAGCCTGCTCGTACTTGGTAAATACCTGCTGTCTGAGCTCCCGCTCTGGGCTGGCCAAGAGGTTGGCTGCCTGGCCCATGGATACGGTTTTGACTTCATCGTCTGCTTCTATATCAATGCCCATTCGACCAACAATTGTATAGTACAGATCGCTCCAAGCGTGGTAGCCGTCAACGGCTAAATCATTGGCCAAACTCTCGCGGTGGGCGCATAAGCGGTTCTTGGCTCTTTTCCTTCTTTCGTTAATCGCAAAGCGCAGATCAGCGAATACTTCGTTCTCAATAAAGCTGTCCCACAGACTGTCCGGATATTTGTTGAGGCGGTCATCAAAATTAACCAACACAGATTGAAAACTCGCTCCGATTTGGCGCACTTGACCGCTTAACAGCTTAGCTTTGTTATCATGGACATCTTGAGCGGTTAAACAGCTGATAAACGCAGCGGCTTGGCGCTGTTTAGCCATGAGCTCTTGAATATGGTCGATGACCAGCTTCCACTCAGCTGGCTCGGCTGCAGCGTTGAGAGCTTCTACTTTTTGCTCCAGGTCAGCTATACCCGCTCTTAGTTCATCTATGTAGGCTGCAAATTGCGGTGAATCACTTCCACCCGGGAAGATGCTTTCTAAATCCCAGGTTTGGTTCAATGGTTTTTTCATCAACAGCTTCCTCTCCTTACTAAATTATCAGCTGAAATATAGATTTCTAGTTTATTAGTTATATTCCTTTTCTCAACCAGATAGTATATAATCTAGTATAATACCGATAGGAATTATTTGGAATTCAGCGAAACAAAGGTATAATAATGCGGAATGCGTCAAAGTAAACAGCTTAGGAGGGGAAAATAGATGTTGAAGAAGTTGAGCATTGGAGCGAAAAACGCATACTTAACCGGTATTATCGTGCTTTTAGTTGCAGCAGGCTTAAGTATATCTGCCTACATTTACAGCTCGGCGATGATCATAGATCAAATGGAGGTTACCTTGATTACGCACGCCACCCACGCTGCCCGGCAGCTGAAAAGCACACTGCAGACAGAGCATACTGTGTTGGAGGCCATTTCCGGACTGGCGGGTCTTCATTCCATGGGATCAGCTGTGCAGCGGCAGACGCTTGCTCGGCAGGAAGAGCATTTAACCGAATTTATCTCAATCGGAGCAGTGGACCGCTATGGCACTGCCTATTATGCCGATGGTACTAAAATACCCCTTGGTGACCGGAACTATGTCCAGAAAGCCCTAGCCGGAGAAGCGGCAGTATCAGAAGTCATGATTAATCCCGAAACCAACGAGCGGGTATTGATGTTTGCAGTGCCCATTATTGATTGGGATGAAGTAATCGGGGCTCTGATTGGAGAGAAGAGCAGCACCATCCTCGACAGGACGATTCAAGGCCTTGGGGTTGGAGAGCACGCTTGGTCGGCGATCATCAGCTCTGACGGCACATTCTACGCTCATACTAACCCGGAAATGATTGAAAATCAGGTGAATATCTTTGCTGATTCCAACGATTACACTGCCTTCGGAGAGGAATTAGCAGCAGCGGGGTTGGGACAGGCGCAGGTAGTCCGCTTCCAGCTGGGTGAGCTCGGTCGATCAATAGCCGCTGTGATTCCCGTTGGGGAGCTGGGCTGGAGTTTAGCTGTTGGTGCTCTGGAATCAGAGGCCACTGCGGGAGTGAAAAAACTTGCCCTTGGATTTACCCTTATAACACTGCTCTTTGTGGCTGCCGGTTCGGTAACCGCGATCATGTTCGGCAGAAGGATTGTCCGCCCACTCCGCAATGCCCAGCAGATCATGGAGGCGGTAGCCGAAGGAGATTTAACTAAAATTCTGCAGGTTAACACTGAGGATGAGATTGGAAGGACAGCCCAGTCCATAAACAAAACCATGCAGCAGGTGCGCCAAGTGCTCGCTTCAGTAAGCAGGGTCGTGGAAAATCTGACCATTACCAGCGAAGAGATGGCGGCGGCATCGGAGGAAGTGAGCGCTTCAATCGATGAAGTAGCCAGCACCACCAACCAGTTTTCCAGCACTCTGGATCAGATGCACAGCAACGCCCAAACCATGCATGAAACTACCAAACAGATTTCCAGCGATGCTTCCCATGGAGAGCGGGCGCTGATCGAAATTCTCGGGGAAATGCAGGCTTTAAAGGTGAACACAGCGCAGCTGGTAGAAAAGATCAATGTAGTTGGTTCCAGCTCCGATCAAATCAGCCTTATTGTCAACACCATCAACGAAATAGCGGAGCAGACTAATCTGCTGGCGCTGAACGCAGCGATTGAAGCAGCTCGAGCTGGTGAGCACGGCCGCGGCTTTGCAGTAGTTGCCGATGAGGTAAGAAAACTTGCTGAGCAGTCCCAAAATGCAACCTCGGAAATTACCGGATTGGTTAAGCAGACTCAGCTTGCTGTAAAAGATGCAGTAGTGGAAATGCAGTCCGAAGCGGAGCAGGTGGATCGGGCATTAAAGGTGATCGAAAACAGCGAGCAGCTCTTAAAGCGGATTCTCTATACAGTGGAAGCAGCGGCTCAAGGTATGGATGAGATCATTAAAGGCATTACTGAAGCCAATATCGGGGGACAGCAGATTGCTTCCAGTACCCAGGAGCAGGCAGCTTCGATTCAGCAGATTGCCGCTTCCGCTCAGGAGCTTACTAATGTCGCTGTTGAGCTGAGAGAGCAGATCCGCTTCTTTAGACTCAGCGATACTGACCAAGATGCTTAACAGCAGGATTAAAAAAAGCTCTGCCGCGCGCGGCAGAGCTTTTTTGATCGCTAATCAGTTTTATTGGCGGAAGAAGTCGTCAAGCCATGCTTGTGCTTCTGGACGAACTTCGTCTACACCGGCAGCTGCACCTTTTTCAAGGTTAACGATCGGTGTTACAGCCGGGTTGGTAATATCCCAGAGACCGGAGCTTTGGAACATATCGCCTTCGCCGCGCCAGCCTTCAGCGCCAGCCATATAAACGTCTAACTGCTCGCGGGACTGCATGTAGCTGTTGACATAGAAATCCAAGTACTCTTCAGTGTCTTCGTATCTGAAGAGGAAGTCAACCAATGCGATCATGCCTTCCGGATATGCGCTGTTGACAGGCAGCATGTTGGTAGTAAAGTCGAATACCGGGAATTGGTATCTGTCAACATCGGGACCTTTCGGGAACGGAACGTAGCCGAGAGGAATGCCTTTCGCGATTGCGTGGCGCATACCTGCTAAGTGGGATGATTGAAAACCAGTCTTCTCATCGCCGCCAGAACCCATTACGCCCAGCTCTTTCCAGCGGGTGATCAGGTTAAGAGCGTTGATTGCATCTGAATCGCCCAGACTGTAAACCCATTTGCCGTTTTCATCCTTCTTGGCAACTTCGGCGCCGTTAAAGGGCATAAAGCGATAAGCTGCGATTGCGTTGCCAACGTCGAACATACCGAATTGGTCGTTAACGCCGTCACCATCAGTATCCTGGGTGAGGGCGATTAAGTATTCTTCAAATACTTGATAATCCCAGCGATCTTCGAGCCATAATTGATATGGATCCTCGAGGCCTGCTTCTTCAATCAGTTCAAGTGGGTATCTGAGGATCATCATTGAACCATTGAATAAGCCATATACTACACCGAATCCGTAGTATTCGCCGCCATGGGATAACTTTTCAATTGTATAGCGGTCCGATGCCGGCAGAGCTTCAAAGTATTCATCCGGCAGATATTCGCTCATCGGCAGCAGCATGCCTGCTGCGAGCAGTTGGAAGTATCCGGAGCGGTGGTTGAATCTGAAAATATCATAGGCTGAGTCGTTAGCCATGATCCGGCTTTGGAGTTCTTCAATGTTATTGAATGTGCCAGTCTCAATTTTAACGTTAAAAAGTGCTTCCGCTTCAGCGATTCTTTCTTCGGTTGGTTTTCCGCCGTTGTGAACTACCCAGTCAAGGTCTCTCACAATCACAGTAACAGTCTTTCCGCCAAAATCAACTTCGTCGGGACTTAAGACTCCCGGTCTCGGCTCATAAGCGCCGACTGCGACTGCTGCGCTTACGACTAAAACCAGCGCCAGCAGCAGGGACAAGCCCAGTTTTTTTCTTAACATCATAAATTAATCCCTCCTATAAGGAAATGATATTAACATTATACCACAGGTTCTTTTTCTTGTGTTAATATATTTTCTCATAAACATAAAAAGATAACAGTTTTTGCGTCTTTCATTTTTTATGGTTAAAGCGGTGAATTCCAAAATCAATGCTAAAAATATCAAGATCTAGCTCAGCTATGGCAGCAGCAGTGTTGCTGGCTTTTACAAGCAATCTGAGCGGAGTAAAGACGGCAAAATCCGAAAAAATACTACGATCCATATTGAGATATTAATATAAAATTGTTATACTGTTAATATTGTCGGTTGAAATACGCTGCCGAGCAGGGATGATATTGGCAGTGATCAGTTTTAACCAGAAAAAAGGGTATTTGCACTTTTGATGGAATAAGTAATAGATCACTTAAGGCTTACACAACTAATGGCGCATTTTATGCCCTTTGAGGTGGTGAGTAATTTTTAGGTGTTCGCAAAAAAGAACGCTTTTTTTGTGGATAAACCGGGAAAATGTTAAGTTACCATGGATAACACCAAGATCTGTTAATGCAATAACAATTAAATAGTATATACTTATTGTTATCAGCCGCATGCCGTCAATTTAACTCAGCTGCACACAGATAGTAATGGTATTGGAAGGAGAGACCGTAATTGAAACTCTGCATTAAAAAAAGTGTTACAACTTATACCGTATTTGGAATCATTTTTATGCTGCTAATGCTACCTAGCGCGGTATTTGCTGTAGAATCACTTGTAGTACCATATGAAAGCTACATTTACGACTACTGGGGTCAACCGGTTCCTGCTCCTCAAGCATATCTGCCGGTAGCAATGATGACCGGACTGGATATGGGAGCGGATGCCTTAAGCAACCCACAAGATATTACTATTGTCGGAGATAAGATTTATATCTTGGATACAGGCAAGCACCGCATCATTGAACTTGATGAGAACTGGCAGTTTGTCAGAAGTATCAGCGAGTTTCAAAACGGTGACAAAGTCGATCGCTTCAGCTCACCGGAAGGATTTTTTATTACACCCGACGGTACGATTTATGTAGCGGACACCAACAATCAGCGGGTTGTTATCTTGGATAACGATGGTAATTTGCTCGATATTATTGTTTCGCCCCATGAAGGTTATCCGGATATGTTCCCGGACCGCTTTGTTTTCCGGCCGCGGAAAATCGGAGTGGACCACATCGGACGGATTTATTTGATTGCGCAGGACTTATATGACGGTATTGTGGTTTTAAATGATGACGGCAGATTTACCGGTTTTGTTGGTGCACCTAAAGTATCCCGCTCAGCGGTTGAGCTGTTCTGGAGCTACATTCAATCCGATGCTCAAAGAGACAGAAGCCAGCTCTATCTGCCGATTGAGTATGCCAGTATTGATATTGATCCGGAAGGGTTTATTTATTCTGTTGTGGCAGGACCGGCAGGCGATGACGCGGTTAAGCGGTTAAACCCTTCAGGGGTAGATATTATTGTCCGCAACGGTTTTGTGCCGATGCGGGGCGACTCAACTACAGGATTTGACAGCAGTGAGGCTAATGACACTAGAAGCCGCTTTGTTGACGTTGTCAACCGGGAATACGGCATGTTCTCGGTGTTGGATCGCCAGCGGGGACGGATCTTCACCTATGATAATCAAGGTAATCTGCTCTATGTATTCGGCGGTATCGGTGATGCTGTCGGTCTGTTTACCCGTCCGCAGGCAATTACCGCCAAAGGCGAGCAGCTGATCGTGCTTGACGCAGACGGCAGAGTAACTATTTTTGAGCCAACAGGCTATGCTCAGCTCGTCCACTCAGCCTTGTACCACTATGATCGCGGTGATTACCAGCGCTCAACTGATACCTGGGAACAACTTACCCGCATTAATCCTAACTTAGACGTAGCCCACAGCGGTATTGGACGCGCCCTCTTTTACGATGGGCATTACGAAGAAGCGATGGAATCCTACCGGCACGGCCAAAATCGGGCTGGATACTCCCAGGCCTATGACAAGTACCGTCAAAACTGGGTTAATGATCACTTTGGACTTGTGGCATGGATTATCATTATCTTTGCAGCAGCGATTTACCTAATTTCCCGCTATCAGATTTGGGTGCGCTTTAAGAAAGCTGTCGGTGAAAGACTGGTTGACAGGCTCGGCGAAACTGACGCTGTGGTTGAGTATCTTGGTGTTCCCATCAGAAATACCCATTCGTTCAAAGCGTTCTGGCTGCGCACTCTGGACAGCCTGCGTTATGCTTGGCACGTTATCTTCCATCCCTTTGACGGTTTCTGGGATTTGAAACATGAGAAGCGCGGTACTGTAGCAGCTGCTAACGTTTTACTGCTGCTCACCATCTTATCTTGGGTGTTTCACCGCCAGTACCTGGCGTTCACTTTCAATACACTGCAGGTGCGGGAACTTAACATCCTGAGAGAAGCGTCAAGTATTTTCATTCCAATCGTGCTGTGGTGCATGTGCAACTGGGCTTTAACAACGCTCATGGAAGGAAAAGGCACCTTTAAAGACATTTATATTGCTACCTGCTACGCCCTGACACCGTTAATCCTGGTGTTGGTGCCGATGACACTGGTCAGTAATTTCTTAACTCAGCCGGAAGGTACGTTTATCAGTCTGGCCCTTTCAATTGCCGTGGTTTGGATGATTGGGCTGATTTATGCCGGTACCATGATTACCCACGATTACTCCGGCGGCAAAACATTGGTTACATCGGTTTCTACCATTGCCGGAATCGCAATCGTGCTCTTTATTCTCTTATTGTTCACCAGCTTAGTAAACCAGGTAATCGGCTTTGTCTACAAGATTTATCTGGAGCTGGCGTTTAGATAATGGAGAAAACCTGGGTAAAAGTGAAAGGAAGCGGAAAGATGAAACAAAATCGGATCGGTCTGATAGTTGTTGTTCTTGTTACAGCGCTGTTGGCAGCGGCAAGTATAGCCTCTGCCCAGCAGATCCCTGATAATTATCGGTTGGCAGCGCAGTCCGATGAGATTTCTCTCTATGTTGACGATGCAACCACCTATATTGCTGTGCAGCACAACCACACAGGGGACGTTTGGTTTTCCAACCCTGCTAACAGCAGAACTGAACGGGAAACCATCGCAATTGTTTATTACAATCCTTCTGATGAAATGAAGCAGATGAACAACTGGAAGGACAGTATCGAATATGGACAGTTCGAAATCGAAGAGATTGAGAACGGTATTCGGGTAAGCTACCAGTTTGGACCGGAGTGGTGGGAAGATGACTGGCTGCCGCTGATGGTTCCGCAGGATCGCTTTGAAAACGAGATTCTGCCCAAATTATCGGAAAAAGACGCGAACTGGCTGAAAAGCAAATTCAAGCTGCTGGCCCTGGCACCGATCGGCCCTGACAATGAAAAGGTGACGATGGCTGCCCTGCCGCTGATGGATCAGCATTTCGGGGATTACGCAGTTATTTCCCCAGGCCAGACTTTAAGCACTAAAGATAAGCAGACTTTGACCAAACTTTTGGTTGATACAGTTGTTGCAGCTCATCCGGATCTGACCGAGCCGGCTGATCTGCACCTGGAGCATATCGCTCAGTTAATCGAGACGCCCGCGTACGTGATTGATAACTCAATCAGACCGTGGGACCGCACTGATATTCAAAATATGATGAAATCGATTAACTACACGCCTTATGAGATTGCCAAAGACCATGAGGCAAACCAAATTGAGCCGCCGAAGCCGAACGTGGAAGTTTTCCGCGTCAGCATTGAGTATGTAGTTGAGGGCGACTCTTTAGTAGTGAGAATTCCTATGGACCGGATCTACTATCCGGTGCAGGTTGAGCCGAATGACCGCTACTTGACCGGTGTATCGGGCAACTTCCGTCCGACCAACCGGAGTCAGGTTTATGATTACTTTGGTCAAATCGGTGGAACTCTGGTGGACTTCCCACTGCATTCGATCAGCATTCTGCCTCATTTCGGCGCTTCGCCAGCGGGCAAGGATGGCTATATCTTGATTCCTGACGGTTCTGGCGCTTTAATTTACACCAAGGTTGCTACCGGGGTTCAGTATGCCAGAGACGTATACGGCACTGACCATACGATCGCATACGGTCTGAACGAGCATGAATTAGTGCTGCCCCAGGACCGCTACTTGAAAGAAAGATTATACATGCCGGTCTTCGGCTTAAAAGAAGAGGATAAGGCATTCTTCTCCATCATTGAGCAGGGCGGCGGTATCGCCAGGATCAAGGCCAGTACCGCAAGCAATATCGTTCCCAACGCGAAAGTGTCCAGCGAGTATATACTCCTGCCTTTCGGGAACATCAGCCTGACTGAGACTGACAGAACTGAAGAACTGGCACGCCGTGCCCGGGGACAGATTAAATCTTATGCTAAGGAACTGCCGGAAGAGGATATCGTAATCCGCTATTCCTTCTTAGTGAACGAAGAATCCAACTACGTGGGCATGGCCCAAAGATTCCAGGAGCACCTGGTTAATAAGTACGATCTGAAGAGACAAGATCCCAGAACTGACATACCGTTCTACCTGGATCTGTTTGGCGCTGCACCGGTGCGGGAATCAATCATGGGAATCCCCCGGGACGTTATTACACCGCTGACATCCTTTAATGAGGTTCAGGAGATTGTTGCCGGCTTAGCCGACAATAATGTTGAAAATATCCAGCTGCGCTATCTCGGTTGGCGGGAAGGCGGGCTGATTCCAGGAGCACCGAATCGAGTGCGCTTAGAGAAGAAATTAGGATCCGAGGATGAATTCAAAGAGCTGGTTAAGTTCCTAGAGGACACAGGCGTTGGATTCTATCCGGATGTTGATTTTCTCAATCTGTATAACACTAAGTATTATCGACTTGACTTGAAGCGCGATGTGGCTCAAAGCTTAAACCGCCAGCCGGTATGGCTGATCCGGGATAATCTCTTTACAGCTTACGTAACAGCTCCCGCGCTGGTAGATACTTTGATCAATAAATTCATGACTGATTACCAGAAGTACAATATCGGCGGCTTAGCCCTCGGTGATCTGGGCACTCAGATTAACTCCGACCACAACGTGGATCGGACTGTTTCCAGAGCAGACAGTATGGTAATCAATCAGAACGCTATGAAGCGCTTGAAAGAGGAGCGCGGGCTGGAGTTGATGATCACTCGCGCCAATGTCTATGCTGTGCCCTATGCCAGCCATATTATCAATATTCCACTGACAGCCAACAACTACAATATTGTTGGACGCAGCATTCCGTTCTACCAAATGGTGCTGCACGGCTATGTCAGCTACGCCGGTACACCTTTAAACCACGCTGCTGACTTTGATTACGCAGTGCTCAAGGCTTTAGAGACCGGTGCTGCTCCGTATTTCAGCTGGATGTATGAGCAGGGAACTGCTGTAAAAGGCACAGAATTCGATCATCTCTTCCCTAACTACTACGCTGACTGGTTTGATCGGGCTGTTGAAACCTATGAGACAATGAACTCAGTGCTCAAGCAGGTTCAGGGTCAGCGCATTGTTGGTCATGAAATGCTGACTGACAATGTCTACATGACCACTTACGAAAACGGCTTAAGCATTATTGTCAACTATAATAATGACGCAGTTAAGTATCGGGGAATCGAGATTGATGGAACCAGCTTCAAGCTGATTAGGGAGGGGGAGCTGAATGAAGCGGTTTAGGTTAACTATGCGGCAGCGGGAGAATGTATACGGGTACATTTTCATTCTCCCCTTCATACTCGGATTTTTACTGTTCGTGCTGGCACCGGTTATTCAATCGGTGATCCTCAGCATCAATGAAGTCACCATTACCCAAACCGGTTTTGAAACTAATTATATCGGTTTTGAGAACTACTACTTTGCGCTGCGCGTCCACGCAGATTTCTTCCGCCAATTGGTGGAAGTAATGGGCGTCATGCTCTTAAATGTGTTCTGGATTCTGGTATTCAGTTTCTTTGCAGCGCTTTTGCTGAATCAAAAATTCAAAGGCAGATTGATTTTCCGGGTGATTTTCTTCCTGCCGGTAGTACTGGCTTCAGGAGTTATTCTCCAGCTTGAGGTTCAGGACTACATGATGGGAGTTATTGGAGGAGAAGTTCAGGAAACGTACTCATTCATCGACTTTCAGGCCTTAAGTACATTCCTGACCTATCTGCAGGTTCCGGAGAAATTTATGGAGTATATTGCTCTGGCGGTTGACGGTATTTCCAGTATCATCAACGCTTCCGGAATTCAGATCCTGATCTTCCTGGCAGGACTGCAGTCGATTTCTCCTTCGCTGTACGAAGCATCCGAGGTAGAAGGCGCCACAGCTTGGGAAAACTTCTGGCTGATTACGCTGCCGATGGTCAGTCCGTTGATTCTGACCAACATTATCTATACGATTATTGACTTCTTTACTTCGACATCGAATACACTGATCCAGTTGATTCGCAATACAACCTTCCAGGGAGCCGGATTTGGTGTCAGTGCGGCAATGTCTTGGATCTATTTCGGCGCGATTTGTCTCATTCTAGGAATTGTCTATCTGATCTTTAACAGACTAGTATTCTATCACGACTAAGAGCTGGGAGGTTTAATGATGGCTAAAACAAACGCGCAGATTAGTTACGGTAAACTGGTAGTCAATGGCAAATCAATAATCAACTTCCGACGTGTAGGTTCCGTCGTCGTATCAATCCTGCGCTATCTAATTCTAATCGGGATTTCATATGTAATTTTGTATCCCTTGATTGTTAAATTCAGTTCATCGATTATGACCCGGACCGACGTCTGGGATCCATCGGTACTGGTTATTCCTAAATATCCAAGCTTAAACAACTATAAGCTTGCGTATCGGTTCATGGAATTTCCGATCGCGTTCTGGAACTCATTTAAACTGGCCTTTCTGGTGAGTTTGTTCCAGCTGGTTTCCTGCACACTGGTAGGTTACGGCTTTGCCCGCTACAACTTTGTGGGCAACGGCCTGTGGTTCGCGCTGGTAATTTTCTCACTGGTAGTTCCACCGGAGCTGATCTTAATTCCGCTGTATCTGAACTTCCGGTTCTTTGACCTGTTCGGCATTTTAGCCGACGGCGGACTCAATCTTTTGGGAACTCACTGGCCGTTCTTACTGCCGGCCATGACCGCTTCCGGTTTCAAAAACGGTCTTTACATCTACATCATGCGCCAGATCTTTAAAGGCGCGCCGAAGGAACTGGAAGAAGCAGCTTATGTAGACGGCGCAGGTCCCTTTAAAACATTCTTTAGAATCGTCCTGCCTGGTGCCAGACATGGTTTGGTAATCGTGTTCCTCTTCTCCTTCGTATGGATGTGGAACGACTTTAACTTGACCAGCTTCTACTGGCCGAAGGCTAAGATTCTGCCGATTATGTTAAACGACCTGGCCCGGAACGTTCTCGGTGACCAATATCTCCACGCACCGGTGGAAGCATCGCTTGTTAACAACGCCGGCAGCTTCTTAATCATTCTGCCGCTGTTGATCCTGTACGCCTTCCTCCAGCGCTACTTCGTGGAGAGTATCGAGCGGACCGGTTTAACTGGATAATAAACCAACAAAAATGGACTCCGAAAGTGGAGTCCATTTTTTTATCCGTAAATATCTCGCTTTCCATATCCATACAGTCCAATTCCGATCAACCCTGCGGCTGCCAGAATGGTTAAGATTAGACTGCCGCTATTGATTGGCTCAAGGGGC
>DURM01000087.1 GCA_012837335.1 Bacillota bacterium | reverse complement strand
GAGTTGAACCGGATGCATTGATATACTCCATGAACGCGCTGACTGCCGTATTCAGCTTGAAGGATTCAATCCTCTCTGTTACTGTGGCAATCAGCTTATGACGCCGCTTCTCGCTCTCTTGAGTTGGCTCGGCTGGATTCTTCAGGCTCCGGTCAACTAAATTCCACACTCTTTGGATAAACCGATATACTCCCTCGATTCCATTATCCATCCACTCTGAATCTACTTCAGGCGGACCGATAAACAGTTCGTAAATTCTCAGGGAATCAGCCCCATAGTGTTCAACCAAATCATCAGGGTTAACCACGTTCCCCTTAGACTTGCTCATTTTAGCACCATCTTTAGTAACCATACCTTGGTTGAACAATCTTGTAAACGGCTCGTCGAAATCAACTACACCGATGTCATACAGGAATTTAATGTAGAAACGCGAGTAAAGCAGGTGGAGAACCGCGTGTTCTACTCCACCAACGTATAAATCCACGGGCAGCCAGTATTTCAACTTGGCAGGATCTGCCAGCGCATCGCCATTCTCTGGGTCAGCATAACGCAGGAAATACCAGCATGAACCAGCCCACTGCGGCATGGTGTTTGTCTCCCGCTTAGCTGCTTTGCCGCAGCTTGGGCAGGCAGTATTAACCCATTCTCCTATCGCTGCCAGCGGTGATTCACCTGTCCCGGTCGGCTGATAATTCTCAACATCGGGTAGAGTGACCGGCAGTTGTTCTTCAGGAACCGGCACTTCACCGCAGTCCGGGCAGTGGATGATCGGAATCGGTTCGCCCCAATACCGCTGCCTGGAAAATACCCAGTCGCGCATCTTGTACTGGATCGATGCTTTCCCCAAACCCTTCTGTTCCAATTCTTCAGTTATTGCTTTTTTCGCGCTCTCAGATGTCATGCCATCAAAACTACCCGAATTAATTAGTTTTCCGTCCATAACAAAGGGCAGCTCGGGAACACTGCCATCCATATCGGCAATTACAGGGATGATTGGAAGCTCAAACTTCTGGGCAAATTCATAGTCCCGCTCATCATGGGCCGGAACTGCCATAATTGCACCAGAGCCGTAATCAATCAGAACATAATCACTGATCCAAATGGGAATCCTCTTACCGTTTACCGGATTGATGCCGTATGCTCCGGTAAATACACCAGTTTTCTCCTTGCTGGCCATTCTTTCAACAGAAGACTTCATTTCAGCCTGTTTCACATATTCAGCTACTGCTTCTGCCTGCTCGCTGATAGTGATTTTATCTACCAGCTCGTGCTCAGGAGCCAGCACCATATAAGTTGCGCCAAACAGAGTGTCCGGGCGGGTAGTGAATACTGTTATTTGATAATCTGTGTCTGCAACAGCAAACACCACTTCGGCACCTTCACTGCGGCCAATCCAGCTTTCCTGCATTTTGAGGACCTTTTCTGGCCATTCCAATCTATTCAAGCCTTCCAAAAGGCGGTCAGCATACTTGGTAATCCGCAGCATCCACTGCTTGAGATTCTTTTTTTCCACAGGTGTACCGCAGCGCTCGCACTCACCTTGGACTACCTCTTCATTGGCAAGTCCAGTTTGACAGCTTGGGCAAAAGTTAATCGGCATTTCTTTGCGGTAAGCTAAGCCGCGCTTGTACATCTGGAGAAAAATCCACTGGGTCCATTTATAATAGTTTGGATCTGTCGTGTCAACTTCTCTGCTCCAGTCATACATAGCACCAATCTCATACAGCTGACGTTTAAAATTGGCTACGTTGTTTGCCGTCGAAACGCTGGGGTGAATGCCTTTTTTAATCGCATCATTTTCAGCAGGAAGACCGAACGCATCCCAACCCATCGGATGGAGCACATTGTAACCCTGCAGTTTTTTATACCGGCTCCATACGTCACTTAATACGTAGCCGCGCCAGTGACCGACATGGAGGCCGGAGCCAGATGGATACGGAAACATATCCAAACAATAAAATTTCGGTTTATTTGGATCCATTTCTACTTTGTGAGCTTGGGTGTCTTCCCAGTATTTCCGCCACTTCACTTCGATTTCTTTGTGGTTGTACGAACTCATCTAACTCTCCTCCTCAAGGCTAAAACAAAAGACCCTTCCTCGCGGCAAAAAGGGTCCTGAACGCTCAATTACGCAGAACTTATGCATATTATAACCAAAAGCGCTATTATTGACAAGGTATTTCGTGAAAATTTAAGGTTCATTGAGCCTAAACTCAATTTTCTGGCTGCCAGAAAAATCTCCATCCTGATCAAACCCACCAACCAGCCCACTGGGAGCAAAGTACCAGGAAGGAACCGCACCGATGAAGAT
>DURM01000086.1 GCA_012837335.1 Bacillota bacterium | reverse complement strand
GATTTCATCGAATATTGATTGCATAGAAGATCTCACCTCAGAGTATTGTACTCGTCCGAGCGGGACGGTGAGATCTTCTTCTTTTTTTCTAAGCCGATTTCCTGTCCTACAGTAACTTTACACTAAGAGTTCCTTGACAGCAAAACTTTTCGAAAACTTGTATTTGTGTTTAAATTACCGGCCACCAGCGGTGCTTTTCCGATGTGTCCGCTCCTTTACAGAACGACCCTTTATCAGTGTGGTGGGTACCAGTATTTTCACTGAGTAATCCAAACCTGTTCCAGCAGATGCGCTATCGATTCCCATTAACAAGTACTCGACTCCCAGCCGCCCCATCAGATCGATATTAACCTTTACTGTAGCCAATTCATGCTTCGATGCTATCGGCAGCTCAATTCCATTAAATCCAACTACACTGATATCATCGGGAACACTCAGCCCACGGTCTTCAACTGCCCGAATAGCTCCAAAGGCGCTCCAATCATTGAGGGCAAATACTGCGGTAGGATATTCCTCTGGCTCATATTCAGCCAAAAGTTTTGCCATGCAGTTATATCCACCTTCATATGTCCAATAGCCATACTGAACCGGATACCGGTGGAAATCAAGACCTGCCTCAAACATCGCCCTGTTAAACCCAGTAATCCGCTCCTGAGATGCAGGATACTCAGGAACACCGGCAATTACGGCAATCTTCTCGTGACCGCTTTCGATCAGCATCTTAGCCGCTTGATAGGCTCCATCAACATTATCAATTAAAATGCTGTTGAATCCTGGATAATAATTGTTGACCAACACAGTCGGTATACCCAGCCGCTGGGCTTCCCGATAGATCTCATCTCGGTTTTTGCTGATCAACATTATGCCTGCAGCACTGTCGTTTCCCAGACAGTCTTCTAGTGTCTCATCAGCGTCGATAGTTGTATATATTACTCGGCAGCCCCGCTTTTTGCACTCCCGCTCTACCACATAGAAGAGGTTTGAATTGAATGAGCCGGTAATCCTTTCATCCTTTGTCCCTTCTCTGGGAAGGATAAACATAATGTTATTTTCAGCCAAACTGCCTGTCTTGGGCATTTTCACCCGAGTACCAACACTGGCAGTTTTTTCAACCAAATTATCCTCAACCAGTAGATCCAAAGCTCTGCGAATAGTAGCCCGATCAACCTGCAGCTCACTGCACAATTCTCGTTCCGATGGCAGAAACCCGGAACTTCCATAGTGATTACTCAAAATGAGCATCTTGAGATACTCATACACCTGTCTATATAAAGGCATTTTTGAATTTCGATCTATTACCATCTTCTGACACCCCCTGGTCTCTTCTGCAATGGTGTTAACTGATGGCTCTACCACTAATGATAACATTATTACTGCTGTTTATTGCCACTTGATTGCCGTCACCCTTAAGTGTTGGACCATTATGGATTTGGATGTTCTCCGAATTAGCAATGTAATATAAGCCGCGTTTTGCAAGTTCTTCACCTGTCAAGTCGTACAATCTTAATCCGTTAATGCTGATGTCCTTGGTATTAACCATTATGAACTGATGGGGATTAACAGCGTAATTAATTCGGTCGGGATCTAAATCAACCCTGCGAGCACCAACAGGTTTAACCGCGTCACTGATTTTACAGGCACCATTGATATTCCATGTGATGTTGTTGAAACTGACGTTTTCCACTGGCTTTCCTTCGACGCCTTCAACGTAGCAGCGCCCTCTGCCGGTAACAATGATGTTATCAAAAATAATATTT
>DURM01000085.1 GCA_012837335.1 Bacillota bacterium | reverse complement strand
TCCTTCATCGGCTCTTGGCGCCAAGGCATCCGCCGTGCGCTCTTAGTAACTTGACCTATTGACATTATTAGAATCCTAAGGGTAAACGAAAAAACTCTACTTGAGTATTTGCATGTTACCCTTTTAAATCTGTTGTGCAGTTTTCAAAGTGCATATCCGACCGGTCTCAAAACCGGTCGGCAAAAAATATATTACCATGGAACATCGAGATTGTCAACCTCAATTAACCATAAAATTTCAGGTTCAACCTGCTCCCGCCAGTGAGGTTTTAGACATTTTCCACACGTTTAACCAATTCATCCAGCCACTGGATATCCAGATCCTCTATCGAACCACTGTCAACGGCAGACGCAATCTTTGGATCGATCGGAATTCGAGCCAACACGTCTACATTATACTGACCTGCTACTTCACTGATATGGCTTTCTCCATATACTTTGATTTCACGACTGCAGTCTGGGCACTGCACATATGCCATATTCTCAACAATACCCACGATTGGAATATTCATCAGCTCTGCCATTTTCACAGCCTTAGCGACTATTGTTGCAACTAACTGCTGCGGTGATGTTACAACAACAATTCCATCAACTGGCAGGGATTGAAATACAGTTAAAGGAACATCGCCAGTTCCCGGAGGCATATCAACAAACATGTAATCGATGTCTCCCCAGATTACATCGGACCAAAACTGCCTAATTGCTCCGGTAATAAGTGGACTGCGCCATACCACAGGATCGGTCTCGTTCTCCAGTAAAAAGTTCACCGACATAATCGAGATGTCAGTTTTACTTTTAATCGGCAGAATTCCCTGCTCAACCCCTACTGCCTTTTCCCGCAGCCCAAAGCCGGTTGGGATTGATGGACCTGTAATATCGGCATCAAGTATTGCTGTACGGTAACCTCTGCGGTTCATCTCGACTGCCAGTATAGAAGTTACCAGCGATTTGCCGACACCGCCTTTGCCGCTGACAACACCAATAACTTTTTTAATATTACTGAGCGAATTTGGTTCAATCTGAAAATCAGGTTTTTGGTTAGCCATAGCTGTGTTCCTCCATCTTTATTAAGTTTACCCATGCAGCCAGCGTCGGCAGTGTCCCCATCTGCAGCGATGCTGCTCGCTTTGGCGATCACAGACACGGTAATCGCCCCCATCGATCCTAATTATTTTTCCTTCTACCAAGGCTTCTGCAATCTTTTTTCGCGCACTATTGTAGAGTCTCTGCACAGTAGTTCGGGCTACATGCATTATCTCTGCGCATTCTTCCTGAATTAAGCCTTCATGATCGATTAGTCTGAGAGTCTCGTACTCCTCAACTGTCAGGATTACTTCATCTGCTCTTACCATGCCAGCCGGGTGGAAATGTTTATGGAATGGTAATCGGCAGACGCGCTTGCGTTTTCTCGGCCTTGCCATAACTGCACTCCTTATGGTTATTGAATACTTTTTTATTATACCTTGTTTTGAACATATGTCAATAAGTGGGGGGGACAGCAAAAGGATTTTGAAATATCTCAGCGAAATTAACGGTAAAATTATCAATGAGGTGGTCCTGATGTGCGGACGTTTTACCCTGACCAGCGATATGGATCTGCTGCTGTACCGCTTTGCAATCGGTATGCCGGTGGATTTCGATTATCTGCCGCGGTACAACATCGCTCCTACCCAGACAATTCTCGGTATAGTAAACGAGGATGATCAAAGCAGATTTAAGCTGTTTAAGTGGGGCTTGATTCCCTTCTGGGCCAAAGACACCAAATTCGGAGCCAAGATGATCAACGCCCGCTGCGAAACACTGGCGGAAAAACCTTCGTTTAAACACCTGATTAAGAGGCGGCGCTGTCTGATTCCGGCCGACGGCTTTTATGAATGGATTCAGACAGAAACCCCAAAACAGCCTGTTTATATAAGATTAAAGTCTAGTCAGCCGTTTGCTTTTGCCGGTCTTTGGGATGAGTGGCAGTCATCCTCCGAAGTAATTCAGTCATGCACCATCATCACTACTGAGGCGAACAGCCTAATCCAGCCTGTTCATAATCGGATGCCGGTCATCCTCAGGCCAGAACAGGAACAGCTTTGGCTGGATCCCGAGCTCCAAAACTACGACGAGCTGTCCAAACTATTCAAGCCCTATCCCAGCGAGGAAATGGAAATGTATCCGGTCAGCCGCCTGGTGAATTCACCACGCAACGAAAGCCCTAAGTGTCTTGAGCCGCTCGGTTTGTAGATTGTTCATACTCTCTCCTCAATCTCGCAGTCACTAAATGGATCAGACAGCGAGTGCTGATTATGATATAATTGGTATTGAGAAAGGAGAGTTAATCTCTATGGATATTGATCTAGGATTATCGCAGCCGAGTGATCTTCCGCGGATCTACAGTATTATGGAAGAAGCATTTCCGCCCGCGGAAACAATTTCCTACAAAGTGTTTGAAAGGCTGTACCATAATCCTAAGTACAAGGTTTTAGCAATTAAGAACAAGCTTGGCATGCTTAGTGGGTTTTTATCGTGGTGGAAGCTCGACGGTTTTAATTTTGCAGAGTACTTTGCGATTCGAAAAAATATGCGCGGCAGAGGTTTAGGTTCGGTAGTCTTGAACAAGTTTTTGCGCAGAACCAAAAAACCCGTAGTCTTAGAAGTTGAGGCCTTCGATACCAACACTGCCAAGCGGAGAATTAAGTTTTATCAGCGGTTGGGCTTTAAGCTGAACGATATCACCTATATCCAGCCACCGCTAAACAAGAGCAATGAACAGATTCCCCTAACAATCATGAGCTATCCAGAATTAATTCCACAAGCAAAACGCCAAAGCGTGATCGACCAGATCTTCACTAATGTATACAAAAAAGTTCCTGCATAACCGAAAAAAGACCCGTACCGAAATCGGTACGGGTCTAACTTTTTGACCAAACAGCAGAAGCGCTTAAATAAGTCTTCCTTAGAAAGGAGGTGATCCAGCCGCACCTTCCGATACGGCTACCTTGTTACGACTTCACCCCAATCATCTGCCCCACCTTCGACGGCTCCCTCCAATT
>DURM01000084.1 GCA_012837335.1 Bacillota bacterium | reverse complement strand
GAAGATTTATTGAGAACTCTTTTAGGGATGGCCTTATGAAGACAACAGGAACTGATATAGATAGGATAATGCCTCCTGTATCTAGATTTGCATCTAATTCTAGAACCATTAAAAAACAGACCATAATTGATAAGCTTCTAGCCTTCTTTGAGAAGTATTTTGGCTTGGTGTAAAAGACAGTAGGGAGGGTAGATAAAGTTGAATTTTAACACGTTACTAATTAATGAAAAAAAGCCTGTATGTAAAAAGATAACTGCAACTTACCAGCTTGACAATGGCGTTTTAGGTGGTCCAGTTGAAAGTGAATTTTCTTATAAAATAGAGAATTCTACTAAAGTGAATATTAATATAGAACAACTTGGGATTCGAAAAATTGTAATTACCACCGAAAAAGAAGTATCTACTGGAATATTATTTTCCCTATGCCAGTCTATAGAAAAACTTCTTATGCTTTTTGAAGGAAGATTTGTTCCTTTAGAATATATGTGTTTCTCTGATTCAGATGAATTTACTGATGATAATTTAATAGAGGCAGGAACTTGGTATAAAGATAAAAGACTAGGTTGCTATGAGTCTTCAGATTTTAGTATGTATAATTGCAATAAAATAATATCTTACAATGAGGTCATAAATGAGAAATTATTAAAAGACTGGATTGAACTTGATAAAGAGCTTGATCTTGCTTCAAATGTAATATTTTATGCTCTATCCAAAAACTTTGCAACAGTTGATATAAAATGTATTTTTTCAATTGAACTTGCTGAAGCTTTTATTGATCTCATAAAAGAACGTAAAGGTTTATTTTCTTCATTAAAGCCTGGAAATAGGGGAACAACTTTAAAGATGTGTTTAGATATGTTGATTACCAAATATGGAAATCTTATTTTTGAAGAAGAAATACGGTCAAAGAAAGACTTTTTACAAATGTTTGTAAGAAGCCGTAATAGAATGATGCACATTAAACGTCATCAAGGTGATAACTATCTTGATGGAGCAGAATCTATTCTATACACAATAAAATTTTTCAACCTCTATCGAATTATTATTTTTGAAACACTTGGGATAGATGAAGGTTTTTATTTAGATAATTTAAAATTGAGTATTGCAAAATGGAATGAATGGGAAGAAGTATTAGAAAAATTTTTAAATAGAATTGATTAATAAAGATAATAATCTCGTATCACTAAAAAAGCCTGCAAGATGAAATAATTATCTTGTAGGCTTCATTGTGCTAACCTTTAAAGCTATTCACCTGTTTTTCTTCAATCCCTATCTGAAAGCTCCTAAGTTGCGGCCTTTTTTAATGAGCGCTTATGCTGATGTATGTCCGCATTAGTGGATCTGTTTTTGCTACTGTTTCTTTTCCAAAAAGCAGAGGAAGAAAAACGTTTCTAAGTGGTAAGAGTTGACAAAATATTATATCAGTTGTAAAATCAATGTTAGGAGCAGTTATTTTTGCAAAGAGCTTCTATTGAAATTTAACAGCTAGTATTTATTAGTAACAGAGTAGCAGACATATTTTGAGTTGGATATTGAAAACAGAGGGGGGAGATATCGGCGGTACATAATGAAGAGCGGTAGGGATGGAAGGTTACGATGGGTTGCCTTGATTCAGACCAAAAAAATTTGAGGAGGTATATTTGTGAAAAGATTACCGAGAGTAGGGTTATTACTGTTGGTAGCAGTTTTGGTGTTGTCTTTCGGGTCTGCAGCAGCAGCGCAAGAACTGATTAGGGTTGGAATTGTAAATCTGCCACCGGAAGAATCCGGCTACCGTCAGGCCAATGTGGAAGACATGAACATAGTCTTTTCCAAGGAAAATGGTTATGACTCCAGACAAACTAACACCGCCGATGTCAACGAGCAAATGTCTGCAGCCATGGGATATATCCGCGATGGAGTCGACTATCTCCTGATTTCTGCCGCTCACGCCTCCGGATGGGATGACGTTCTGCTGGCTGCCAAAAGAGCAGGCGTTAGAGTTATTCTGTTTGACCGGTTAATTGATACCGATCCTTCCAACTATGAGGCGGCACTTGTTTCTGATATGGAGTTTGAAGGTAAGTTGGCAACTGATTGGGTTTTAGCAAATGTTCCGGAACCCAACGTCATTTTAATTCGCGGTCAGTTGGGAAGCGCCGCTGAAATCGGGCGCAGCGCTCCGCTGCTCAAAGCCGCAGAGGAAGGTAAGCTCAACATCGTGTGGGACGGTACAGGCGGAGACACATGGAGCTTAGAGGAAGCCCGTAGAGTAGTGGAAGCCGCGATTGCCGCCGGAAAAGACTTCAATGTCATCTATGCCCAAAACGACGGTATGGCTCAAGGAGCTTGCCAAGCCCTCGAGGCAGCCGGAATCAGCTTTGGGAAAGACGGCAAGGTCAAGATCATCGGATTTGACTTTAATCGCTTTGCTCTGAGAAACGTACAGGCCGGCTATTGGAACGCTGATGTTCAGTGTAATCCGCGGATGGCCAACCAGATTCATGAATGGATCCAGAGTGGTAATATAGCTGAAGGTATTGTTTATCAGGAAGAGATAATCGTGGACACTGACACGATTACCGATGAAATTATTGAGAAATATGGTATTAACCCCGATCCGGGTAAAGGTGTAATCACTAGATAGTTCTGTCATGATTCAGGCAGTGCGGTGTCCGGCTTTCCGGCCACCTGCACTGCCCTTGATAAATAAGCTTCCAGTTAGGAGGGCTTAAATTGCTGCCAGAAATCATCCTCAAGATGGAGGGGATCTGCAAATCCTTTCCCGGAGTTAAGGCACTGGACGCCGTCGATTTTGTGCTCCGCAGGGGTGAAATCCATGCTCTAATGGGCGAAAATGGAGCGGGCAAGTCCACCCTGATCAAAATTTTAACTGGTGTTTACCAAAAAGATTCCGGCCAGATTTATTTAGAGGAAAGGCCGGTTCATTTTAAATCGCCGCAAGAAGCACAAACGATGGGGATCGGTGCGGTCTTTCAGGAGATTGCGCTCTGCCCTAATTTGACTGTGGCCGAAAATATGTTCATTGGCCGGAGCAGGGACGCTTTCGTTAATTGGAAGCAGATGAACCAAAGGGCGGCGGAGATGCTCGCTTCGCTTGGTATTCCTGCGAGCCCGACCCAGGAGCTCGGCAGGTGTTCAATTGCGGTCCAGCAGATGATTGCCATCGCCCGCGCTGTTGATATGGACTGCAAGATACTCATTCTGGATGAGCCTACATCCTCCCTGGACGAGGATGAGACTAACAAGCTTTTCGCGCTTATGCGGGAGCTGAAAGCCCGGGGCGTAGGCATTATTTTCATTACCCATTTTCTTGATCAGGTATACGAGATCAGCGATCGGATTACAGTGCTGCGCAATGGTAAGTTGATTGGCGAATACCCAACCGCCGAGCTTTCCCAAATCGAACTGGTCTCAAAGATGATGGGAAAGGCCCTAAGCGATGTTTCGGCATTGAAAAAGCACGAACCGTCTCAATCTGACGACAGCGTGCCCGTGTTCCAGGCGGAGGGTCTTGCGAGCGCTGCCGGGGTAAGGCCTTTTGATTTCACAATCCATAAAGGTGAGGTAAATGGATTTGCCGGACTTCTCGGCTCAGGACGCAGTGAAAGTGTGCGGGCAATCTTCGCAGCTGACAAAGTAACCGGCGGCGAAGTCAAAGTAAACGGTAAGAAAGTGAAGCTCAGGACGCCCCTGCATGCTATGAGGCAGGGAGTCGGGTATCTGCCGGAGGATCGCAAAAACGATGGCATCATTGACGAGCTTTCGGTGCGGGACAATATTATCCTTGCTCTCCAAGTGTTGAATGGCTTTTTCAAACCGCTGTCGCGCAAACAAGCCGAGGAATTTGCCAACCAGTATATTAAGCTGCTGGATATTAAAACGCCGTCTCTCGACACTCCCATTAAATCCCTTTCTGGCGGCAACCAGCAGAAGGTCATCCTCGCCCGTTGGCTGCTGACTCAGCCCATGTACCTAATCCTCGATGAGCCTACCCGGGGAATCGACGTTGGAACTAAGGTGGAAATTCAAAAACTTGTGCTCAAGCTCGCGGCAGAAGGGATGAGCCTGACTTTCATCTCCTCGGAAATCGATGAAATGCTCCGCGTCTGCTCGCGGCTGATTGTCATGAAGGATCGGGAAATTGTTGGTGAGCTGAGGGGAATGGATTTGACGGAGCAAAACGTGATGCAGATGATCGCTCAGGGGGGTGAATAAGATGGCAAGGCTGAAAAAACTGTTCGATCGCTTGTCTCACCTCATTTTTCCCCTTTCTGTTTTAGTTGTACTCCTGATTATTAACTTAATCAAGGGCGCGGACTATTTTAAAATTACCATGATTAACGGTGTCCTTTACGGGAATATCCCCAACATTCTCTTTGGTGCCTCGGAGCTGGTTATCCTGGCAATTGGAATGACCCTGGTAACTGCGGCTGCCCGCGGGCAAGATATCAGCATCGGCGAGAGCGGTGCGATCAGCTCTGCAATCTTTGTTCAGTATGTTTTAAGCGCTGGAGAGGTTACCATCTGGACCATCTTGGTGGGTTTTCTCATCAGCTGCGCCGCCGGGATCGTGATCGGAGCCTTCAACGGTACCTTGGTCGCTTTCTTTAATGTTCAGCCCATGGTTGCAACCCTGATCTTATTCTTGGGGGGCAGGTCTATCGCGTTTATTATTGATGGCAAAGTATCGCCCATTCTAGGGAACCCGATCTCAAATCAGATCGGCACGGTCATACCTGGTGTACCAATCCAAACGCCAATCATCCTGACGGCTGTCTTTATCGCCATCGTGGCCGTGGTCCTAAAAACCACCAATCTCCGGCTCTACGTGGAAGCAGTCGGGATCAATCCGAGTGCGGCCCGGCTAAATGGGATCAACCCGAGAAAGATTATCTTTTTGACCTTTTTGATCATGGGAGTCTGCAGCGCGGTCGCTGGTTTTATTGCGGTAAACAAGGTGGGACGCCATGACAGTGTTAACCTGCTCAAGTTCATCATGATGGACGCGATTCTTGCCGTCGCCTTAGGCGGGAACTCGCTGGCTGGAGGGAAGTTCAGCATCACCGGTTCGATTATCGGTGCGTATACCATCGAGGTGCTCAACAGGACTCTGCTTAGGTTGGAAGTAAACCCCGAAGCCATTAAGACCTTTAAGGCGGTCTTCATCATTATCCTCATGATCATTGCTTCGCCGGTAGTGAGAGCCTATGCCGGGAAACTATACGATAAGGCGCAGACATTTATCGCTGGCTACTCCGGACGGCATAAGGGGGCACTAAATGAGGCGGTTGTTACCATGACGGACAGTTCTGGGGAGAAGGAGGAGTAGGATGCGACCACTGAACAGAAGCAGGCCAAAAACAAGAATGTCCAATTCCACGCTGCTGTTTATCATTGCTGGAATTATCTTTGTTCTGATGTATGGGATTGCGATTGTTAGTTTTCCCCTTAGTTTCCGGCAGTTTCAAACCTTCTTTGACTTTTTCAACCTGAACGCGGCGCTCTTTATCGTTGTGCTGGGAATGTGTGTCGTCATGATTGGCGGCGGAATCGATATTTCTGTCGGGGCCGTGTGTGGTCTAGTAACCATGGCCTGTGCAATGCTGCTGCAATCGGGAACGGGGAACATTTGGGGCGCTTTGTTTCTAGCGTTGGGAATCGGGCTCGCCTTTGGTCTCATGCATGGTTTTCTCATCGCCTATCTTGAGATTCAGCCGTTTATCATCACGCTGGCTGGGATGTTTTTGGCGCAGGGGCTGCTGACTACTATTCATAAAGATCCCCTCAACGTAACCAATCCTGCGTTTGTTTCCCTGCGTCGCTTTACAATCGAGATTCCTTGGCTTGGCACCGTAAACAGGCTGGGTGTTTTTATCCCGTGTGAAATCAGACCAAGCGTGATTATAGTGGTGGTCCTGATCGTTCTTTATGCCTTCTTGATGAAGAAGACGCGTTTTGGGCGCAACCTCTACGCAGTAGGCGGCAATCGCCAGAGCGCCCGGATGCTCGGGATCAATGTCAAGCAGACGATCTTTCTCTCCTACGTGCTCTGCGGTCTGACCGCTGGGCTTTCCGGCTTTGTCTTCCTCATGACAACAGGAGCCGGCAATATTGGGAATGGATCGTTATATGAGATGAGAGCGATTGCTTCAAACGTCATGGGCGGTATTATGCTAAACGGCGGCGTTGGGAACCTGCTGGGTGCGCCCATCGGGACGCTGAGCCTTTTGACAATCAATGAGTTAATTCGGGCGGCAGGTGTTCAATCAAACTTGCAGGCGATCATCAGCGGACTTCTGCTGTATGTTTTCATTGTGCTCCAGAGTATCATCGTGTCACTGCGGGACCAGAAAAAATTCTCGCTTGCTCTTCCTCCTTGGTTGAAACTGCACCGTTCTCATGACGAGCGCCGCATTTCCAAATGATGTCCCACAGCCTCTGCCGTTTTACGGTAGGGGCTTTTTAAAACCAAAGATTCGCCCTGGATGAATTATTCATGATTATTTCTTGTAAAGCGGACATTGCAGTTTAGCGCCCCGGCGCGTCCAAGAACTTGACACCCAGCTAATATCATATATACTCCTGCCATAGCATCGCTCTGCAGGTATCCGCGTTTTCCATGGGAATCGATATTTACCTCGATAAAGTTGCGCTTCATTAATCCCAGTAATACCCTATCTATTACAGCTTCATCTAGTTTGGCAGCTTCAGCAAGTTCCTCGCGGGTGGTTGCTGTATCGATAGAAATACAACGTAAAATTGTAATCACCTCTTCATCTGCCAGTGGTCGGAGAAGATATGCAATGTCTTCCGTGGGTTCCTCAAAGCATTTCTCAAAGTATTCTGTGTCCTGGATGATAAAGCCCATTCCACTTGTATCATAAACACGTAAGAAATTAGGTCCAAAATCTACCCAATTAGAAGTCACCTTGTTTCCAGCATCATTAAAAATGCGAGAAAGGGCATCAAGTAACGTTGCATTCTTACCGTTATCTTGTGCAAACTGACAAAAATCCCGAATAATATGCTTATTTTTTAATGAAACCGGTACTTCAAGTAATGCGTCAGCTGATACTCCCAGAATATCACACAAGTCAGGAAGTAACATAATATCAGGCATACTTTCACCATTTTCCCACTTGCTGACAGCTTGTCCTGAAATACCAAGTTTTTCACCGAGCTGCTCTTGGGTTAACCCCCGTATTTTTCTCAGATGCGATATTTTTTTACTTAATGGCTCTCTCATGACAACTCACTCCATAATTTTTAGTGACAGGCTGCATGATTTCATTTTATGTTTAATCATAAGTTATTGCAATTAACCATTGGTTTGGAGTTGTCCAACCATTAGTTGAGAAATGGATTTTTGCCATAAACTGCCAGCCATGTTTTGAGCAGTGAATAAACAGCTTCCCGCTGGTGATCATGGGGAAGTAGGCATCGGCGATGTGCATATATTATCTAATGTAAAAAGAAGGAATTGCAAAAATAGAACTGAATTCTCTATACTGATCGTTCTTTATCGATCAAAGCTGCCGTGAAGCTCAATTCGTTACCCATCGATACTAGTTTTCCTAATTCAAAAATCTCAACCTGAGGAGCGATTGTGCAGTTTTGAATTTAACCTAGAAGATGGGAGAGAAGAAGATGGGTATGAGGAGAATGATTTCTCCATCAATGGCGTTATTACTGGTTTTGGTACTGGTATTAAGCGGCTGTTTTGGAGGAGGCTCAAAGAAGCCGGAGGAGAAGTATCAGCTCACAATCAGTGTGGATGGCCAGGGCTCAGTTGACCCTAAACCGGGTAAGTATGAGTATGCTAAAAAGACTTCTGTATCGCTGGAGGCAACAGCCGCAGAGGGCTGGGAATTCAGTCACTGGATTGGCAATGTGGCTGAGCCGAACTCCGCTAAAACAGCAGCCTATGTTGATAAAAATATGTCCATTACTGCTGTTTTTGCCGCTAAGCTGGAAACACCAGTAGCTGTTGAAAAAGAAAAGGTTATTAAGTTTAACAATGATCTTGTCCTAGATTTATCCAACGTGGAGATTCCACCAGAAACAAAGGTAACGGTCAAAGATGTGCAAGACGAGGTTAGGGAAGCTCTGCCAGAGATCCTTAAGCCTGCCGGAGCAGCTGTGTCGGTTAGCTTCAACAAACCTGATTTGAATTTTGCGGAAGGAGTAATCCTGCGACTGCCAATTGAAGAGGCGGCAGCCGGGGATAACATTGGTGTTTTTTATCAAGGGGAAACCAGCTGGGAATACCAGCCGACAGTAATTGAAAACGGGTACGCGGTGGCGGCTGTTACGCATTTTTCTACTTATGCAGTTCTTAGTGCTCCGGTAGTGGTGGCTCCGCGGGCTGCGAATGATTCCTTGGAACTTGAACCGGGTCAGGAGATTGAGTTAGTTACCGATACACCCGGAGCCATGATCTTATACAGCACCACCGGTTTAGAGTACCCGGGTGACTTTCAAATTTATAATGCGCCCTTGGTAATGCCAAATCACGACTTTGAGTTTTATGCTTTTGCGGCAGCGCCAAATATGATTTCCAGCGAAATAGTAACCTTTAAATTCAGTAAAACGGGTAATGATGAACCTGCGGTGGTATTTGCTGATCCTAATCTAGAACAAGCAGTCAGGGACCTGATCGATAAACCAGTCGGAGAGCTGACCAGGTCAGATGTTGCTGATCTGACTTGGCTGTATGCCTATGAGCGAAACATCCACAGCTTGGACGGAATTGAGCATCTGGAAAACTTAGAAAATCTGCAATTGTCCACCAATCAAGTGGAAGACCTATCGCCGCTTGCCGGATTAACTAAGCTGAAGCAACTGGGTGTGGAGAACAATCAAATCCGCGACATTACTCCACTAGCAGGGCTCGTTAATCTGACAGAGCTTGGTTTGCGGGCCAATGACCTTACCGATATCAGTCCACTGACATCCCTGACCAAGCTCGAATACCTCACTCTTGGCGAAAACCAGATTGCTGATCTTGCGCCATTAGCGGAGTTAAAGGAACTGACTTCGCTTAACCTGACCAGCAATCAGATTGCTGATATCAGTCCGCTGGCAGGACTGACAAATTTAACGCAGCTGTATCTGTCCAACAATCAGCTTAGTGAGATCAAAGCGGTTGAGGGGCTTACTAATTTACAATCCCTAACTGTTGAGAACAACCTAATCACTGATATTGCTCCCTTAGTTAACAACAGCGGTTTAGGCGCGGGAGACGCAGTGTATATGCGCTGGAATTATCTGGATTTAACACCCGGGTCAGATGACATGAATAATATTCAGGCGCTGATGGACAGGGGTTTATATCTTTTCTATGATCCCCAAGACCGGATTGTTACCTTTGCGGATCCAAATCTGGAGCAGGTGATTTGAGAAACTATTAATAAACCGGAAGGAGATCTTACTGCCGGAGAAGTCAGCGTAATCTGGAGGCTGGACGCCGATAACAGAGGTATTTCCAGCCTGGAAGGAATTGAGCATCTGGAGAAACTCCAGTACCTGATCCTGTGGGATAACCAGATCAGCGATCTGACTCCCATTGCAGACTTAACCACTCTGCTGGTACTTAATGTAGATCGGAATCAAGTTAGCGACTTAAGTCCTGTTGCCGGATTAACTGCGTTAAAAACGCTGTATGCGGAAGACAACTATCTT
>DURM01000083.1 GCA_012837335.1 Bacillota bacterium | reverse complement strand
AATATTCCGATCTGAAAATCTATGGAGTAAAATGATCTATTTCCAGCTGGAGAAAATCATAAATGATCCCGCGCTGAATCCCTTTATCACCTGTTACAGTTAATCCGATCAGGTTTTCACCGGTAACCAGCAGGGAGGTATCAAATTCAAAAACATGGTGACTGTAAATGCCCCGGATTGAACTGCGGTACGTTGCATTATCATTTGCTCTTGAAATAATGCCTACCTGCTGTCCATTGACAGTTACCGCTAAAACATTTTCCGTTGAGGCAGCAATCCCAATTGTTAAGTATGCTTTTCCGGGAGAAATATGGTCTAGATTAAAGCGAATCTCCCAAGGCTTGGCATCACCTGGACCATTTTCAGTTAAGACGGTAATTGGCTGGCAGTAATTCCAATCCGTGCGATAGTCACTTTTCCCGATTGTATAAACAACTCCATCGGGGAAATTTTCATCATACTCAAACCACATTCCCCAATTGCGGTAATCTTTACCTGGAATAAAAAACTCTGCTCCAGTGCGGTCCGGTACACCAATCCGCCAAATCAGGTCTCCATGTTTTTCTGGAGACCATTTTAGCACTCCCAGATCCTTAGCTTCTGCTGCTCTAACCTCGATACTATCTAAGCGAAACTCACCAACGACTCCCGGGACATAAGCCCACAGGGTATAGGTTCCAGGACGGACATGCTGCAGAGTAAACCTGCCGTCAGCATCAGTTTTCGTGTAGAAAAGATAACCCTTTCCTTGATGCTGCCAGTGGGGATCAGGATCACCTAAAATAATCCAGCCATCAGCTGCCGATGAGCCATCTGTGATCTCGATTTGGCCGGCAACAGATGTCCGCTTAAGGGGATATAATTCTTCATTGACCCACTGGTACGGCCACTTCTCTTTTTCTTCATAAGCCCTGGTTTTGGCATCAATCCATAATTCCGCTAAATTCTCACCTTGATTAACATAGATGAAATGGGGACCATATATTTTTCTCCACCCGCTTTTTGGAGGAAACCAATGCCCACCGGCGCCAAAGTGACCAGACTGCATAATCTGCAGGAGGACATTGTCATAATGCACTGTGCGGTTTTGCTTAAAAGGGCCGCCGTTATAGAATTCCTTTGACGCAGACATCATCCACAAGCCAATGTTCTCACCCATAATGCCATGCAGAAGATGCAGTCCTTCAAAAACCTGCCAGTTATATTTTGAATACACGCTTCCGTCTCCGAGACGAAATGTAGCGTCCATTACCTCTTCTCCAGCAGTAACCATCTCGGTGCTCGGCATTCTGCCCATCCGGTTATCATTAATTGCCATGTATTTGAGCTTATCTGAATCAAACCTCAATACATGACGAGCTTGAACAAACCGCACCGGGATATCTACATTGTGGCAATAAGTAACATAGAAATAAAATCCACTGGATCCTCGTTCAACAACAAAGTTCAGATTTATATCAAATGGCTGCCGTTCTGTGGCTGTTTTTGTAAAAACGACGTGACCAAAATTGCCGTCAAAGCGCCTAATCTTGTACCCGTCCGGTTTAGGCCACCAAGCCCTTCCGGGAGGGGTAATTGTGTCATAATAAATTCGTCCCTTTGGGCCAAGCAGATCCTGGCCATAGGCTTCGAAAAGATTGACAATTCCCGTTTCTTTATTGATACCGAGCCTGATCAAACCATTATGGATAATTACCATCGTATCAGCTTCGGATATTTCCACCTGTTCGAAAGCTTCTTCGGAATTATTTCTTTCTGGTGTTCGTTCACCCAGTCCATATGCAGCAGCCTGTCTAACATACCAACAGGGATCATTCTTAGTCTGCTCAAGGATTATCCTTGCTTCTGGATAGGCAGAACTTAACTTTGCTAAGACGCCAGCCGCATATACGCGGACATCAGGCTGTTCCTGCTCTAACAGTTCAGCCAAAATGGGTAAAGACAGCTCGCCAGCTGCGACTAAGTAATCATTTGCCAGCCAAAATAAACGCTCAAAGTTCTTGATCGAATATGAGCTAAGCGCGGCTGCCCAGCATTCCAAAGGAACTGATTCCGGATCAATTCGATGCAGCGCCTGCAGCACCTCATGCTTGATAAGGATGTCTTCAGATTTATCCAATGACAGTCTCGCTAAGTGTGCTGAGCATGGTTTGGCTCTGCGCCCCATTTCCCGCAGCATCCATACGGTCACCTGGCGATGCTTGACTTCTGGATTGGTAGAAAGCTGTTTTAAAAGAAAGTCTTGTATCTGATCGACCGATTGCAAGGCGCTTAGGGTATCGTACGCCAGCTTGCGAATTGGATATATGTCACTGAGCAGCAGTTTCTGCATCTTAGGAATAACAGATTCACCCTGCGATGCCAAAATGCTAACTACTTTTGAACGAACCTCCCAGCCGTTAGATAATGCCTCTCGTAATTCTTCCGTGATATTTCCAAGTTCTGTTCTCAGCAGCGCAGCAGCAATTTCTGAGTGATTCAACCCAGTCATCTCCTTTTCCCAGGCAAAATGGCATTTACATTTTCTTAACCTTCCGTTATCTTATCATACGACAAATCATAACGCAACAAAGCCGAACCACTCAAGGTAACAAAAAAACAGCACCGAAGCTGACTTCAGTGCTGTTAAGATATGGCTCCCCGGGCTGGACTCGAACCAGCAACCCTTCGGTTAACAGCCGAATGCTCTGCCATTGAGCTACCGAGGAGTATAAATTAGTT
>DURM01000082.1 GCA_012837335.1 Bacillota bacterium | reverse complement strand
GCGGTAACCGTGGATGCCGTCAGTGAATACAGTACCCATCTCGGCCAATATTACGACTATGGTCAAAACTATCCCAATCAAGAATAATCGCTTACGATGGGCATGGAGGACAACGCTGGAGTACAGCAGTCCCATTAAGTAAAACAGTGCGAAAATATCAATGGTTAGGTGGCGAGATACATTAAATTTTATCATTCCCTCAAAGTTCTGCATTCAATTTACTCTCTAAGATAAATATAAAGCACCTTACCAAATTTTACTAGCCATCTAAAAAAATAAGGGGCAGATTTCTCCACCCCCATTACGCAGCTTCTCTTTTTATTGAAGCCAAGAAATAGATTAGAAACGCAAAACAGACCAGCGCAATAAAACCATAACCGCCGAAAATATCAAACCTTGATGAAAAATAGCCAAACCCCAGTCCAACTAATATAAGAACAGCCCTTAAACCCAAGGATTGAAACGAGTCAATGGTCGCCCGCATGGAGGAATCAATGCGGTGATGCAGATACCCAGAAATTATGGGATCTATAATCCCGGACACAGCGCAGAGCAGAAAAATCACGACCAAACTAGTAAAACCCCGGACGGCCGATAAATACAGCATCCCAGCAGCAAATATGAATATGACGGCTGAAATCAGAGCCCGGTAGTTTATCCTGTTTTTCAGCTTATAGGCAAAGACACTGCCAGGCAGCCTTACTAAGATCAGTCCGGCTGAAAACAATCCGAAGTATAAAACCGGAACACCCAACCTGCTGATATAAAGCTGCCAAAACTCATCGATAAAATTCACCGCTGCACCTGTAACCATCCCGGAAAGCAGAACAATACAGACCACCGGATTTTCACTGAAAAAGCGAACCGATGTATTCAAGTATTCTTTGGCTGGAATCGGATTATCAGCTCGGCTTGCTGTTTCAGGCTCAATCAGTGTCAGTGAAATCGCAAAAGAAACAAGCATCCCGGCAAAGGACAGCCAGTAGTTTAGTTCGAATCCATACCAGCTTGCCAAAACACTGCCGCTCAGGGCCGCCAGCACTGCCGCCGAAAAATCCCAAGCATTTAATCTCCCTAGGCATTTCTCAAAAGAGTCAGCCTCTCCCTGAAGAAGCAGCGAATCATAGAGCAGCGCATTTTCGGCTCCGCTGCTAGCCGCCCTTCCAATCCCCGCCAGGAATATGGCAGCGGCAAAATGCCAAAACTTGGTGGCAAAAACCAAGATAAAAAACTCACAGCAGCCGAAAAAAGCATTTAAAACCATCATTCTTTTTCGGCCCCATTTATCGGCAGCGATACCGGAGGGAACCTCCAGCAGTACCACTGTAATGGCATAGATTATCTCTGTGAAGACAACCATCTGGATCGTCATGCCCCGCTGCTCCCAAAACAGCCTTTCAATCACATAAGCAGGAATCAAATTATGGAAGAACCGGATGGCATAAAGTCTCCTAATATTTTTGCTGTAAGTCATTTCCAAGCTCCTCCTGTCTCCACCTGTTGATTATACCACTGAAGCATTCCTGGATGCCAGGTACAAGTTGAGGAGCTTAACTGCAGCGCAGCTGCAGCAGGGCCTTACATATTCACAAGGTTTAAAACCCTGGCTATGTTCTCACTGGTTTTGATGAGGTTTTCCCTGCCCATCTTCAGCGCCTTATCTACAGTGCAGGAAACCGATAGAATGCTGAACATAGCTGTTACACCATGATCATACATTGCTTCAGCTCCCTGTCCGATACAGCCTACCAAGGCAATTACCGGGATCCTGTATTTTTCTGCCAGGGTAGAAATCCCAAAGATGGTCTTGCCAAAAACTGTCTGACCGTCAATCCGGCCTTCCCCGGTAATAATGTAGTCGCTTCCCGCCATATGCTGCTCTAGCTTAGTATGCTGGATGACAAGCTCAACGCCTTTAATCAGTTCAGCCGATAAAAATGCGATTAAGCCTGCACCCAAACCGCCTGCCGCGCCTGCGCCCGGGATCTGATCTACATCCTTACCCAACTGCTCTTTGATGATCTTGGCATAGTGCTTCAAGTTGCGATCCAGCCGCTCCACCATTTCTGCTGTTGCTCCCTTTTGGGGGCCAAAAACATGGGATGCCCCATTTTTTCCTGTTAAGGGATTGTTCACATCACAGGCAACTTCTACGGTCACGTCTTGCAGCCTGGGGTCAAGGTGGCTGGTATCGATAGTCTGCAGCCGGTCCAGAGAGCCTCCTCCATAAGACAGTTCGTTGCCGTCTTTGTCCAGCAGTCGTCCTCCCAGCGCCTGAAACATGCCCGCGCCGCCATCATTGGTGGCGCTGCCGCCAATTCCGATCACTAAATGCTTGGCACCTTTATCCAGAGCAGCTTTAATCAGCTGGCCGGTACCAAACGTAGTCGTAAATAAGGGATTGCGCCGCTCATGTGAGATCAGCTGCATTCCGCTGGCTGATGCCATTTCCAAAACGGCTGTTTTTCCGTCGCCAAACATCCCGAAGCTGGCAGTGACTGGCTCCCCTAATGGTCCCAGCACTTCTACCTCATACAATTTTCCTTGAGTAGCATCGACCAAAGACTGGGTCGTACCCTCGCCGCCGTCCGCCATGGGAACCTTAACACAATCAGCGTTGGGAATTACTTTCTTGATGCCAGTCTCAATAGCATCAGCCGCTTCTTTTGCTGTCATGCTTTCTTTAAATGAATCAGGAGCTATCAGAATTCTCACTGGTAGTATCCTCCCTTTAATTGGGAACTAGCGAATTATGCCATAAATGATCGTCGAGACAATAGTCAGTGCCAAACCTATCAGTGATTCATAGGGGATGATCTTCAGTCTTTCTTTAATATCCAAAAACACACTGCCTCCGGTAGCGTGGAAAAAGCTGCCGTGGGGCAAATGGTCCAAAACAGTCGCGCCGCTGTGGATCATCGCTGCTCCGGATATTGGAGAAATTCCGAGTCCCAAGATTGTGCTGCCAAACACAGAACTGGCAACAGCCGTTCCTGCAGTGGTTGAGGCAGTAGCTCCGGACATCAGTATCCCTGCAGCCGGGCTAGTAAAAACGCCGGTAAGCCCAAGCCCTGCAGACCGTTAATAATCACATCTTTCAGCCCCGAGTTGGCCACAATGCCCGCAATAGTACCGGTACCGATCAGCAGAATCGCCACATTGCTCATTTTCGCTAATCCGGTTAGTGAATACTTATTGAGGTATTTAAGCTTACCCATCGCTAAAGCTCCAACCGCTCCACCAATAGGCAGGGCAATCAAAGGATCAATGGTAATGTTGAAGACAGGTCTCAGGGCCAGCAGCAGAATAGCTGCCAGCGGTCCAACGATCGAAGCAAAAAAGCTGGGTTTTTCCTCGGCTGAGATCGAGATCTCCTCTTCCGCAACATGATCTCCCTTCTTGATCAGGGTTCGCGTCAAAATCACAGTCACAATTAAACCAAATATCGCCGGAATAATACCGGCTGCCATTACACTAGTTAAGGGCAGTTCAAAGGCATCAGAGGCTGCAATTGTATTAGGGTTAGGTGAAATGATGTTTCCCGCCTTTCCCCCGCCAATCATCGCCAAGAGAATGGCAGGTTTAGACAGCTTAGTCCGGAAGGCAATTGCCAGCGCGATCGGCGCTACAGTAATTACCGCAACATCAATAAACACCCCCACTGCGGTCAAAACAAAAGTAGCGAGCGCTAAGGCAATCAGGGATTTGGACTCTCCAACCCGAGTAACAATTGTCTCTGCGATTTGAGTAGCAGCTCCAGATTCGATCAAAACACCTGCTAATACACCTACAGTTAAAATCCGTAAAACTGCCGACATGATATTCTGAGCTCCGGCGATCATGAGCGAAACTGTGCCGCCCAATCCAGCTCCACCGACTAGACCACCTACAACCGCGCCAAGAATTAAACCGTAAACCGGATGAACTCCCCGTATGATTAACACAATAGCTAAGATCAAACCAACCACAGCACCTAGTGCGGTTACCTGCATCTTTGTTCCTCCCCATACCTTACTGGATATATGTGCAATCAATACATCGCTTTTAGGTTATACATCCGGTTCAAAATTATTCGCCGAGGTAAACGCACTGATATTACCAAAAAATCAGCTGCGGCCGTTAATCATTTTCTTAAACAGTTGATCAGCTTTATTGAAGTCAAAAGCTGCCAGGAAAATATAGTCGAGAATATTGGGGTCAAAACTCAAACCTAAAAGTGCTTTTGCAAAACTCATCGCCGCTATTTCCCCAGTGCAGATAAGTTTTGACCTGTGGGTATACAGCTTGCCGACAGACCAGAGATCGATCGTTCTTGTGTTCGAGTACAAATTTGGATCATGCTCTTCAATGAAATGAAACATCTCATGGGCAAGAACAATATCTTTTAAATCAGTGTTGAGTTCGGTGATATCAAGCGCTTCCAGCAGTGAAGCGGCTTTCTCAATGTTATTATTGTAAATTGTGATCTTATTCGGGGACTCAAACAATCCGACATACACAAAATCAAGCGCAGACTGCTCGTCTTTATGCTCCACGGCAATTCCCAATTTGTCACCAATTTCAGCTGCACTGACAGCGCCATACCGCTCCCGCAGTTTAAGAGCTTCATCCCTCCCACAGCGAAGCGAACTCTCAATTATTTCTCTATCTTCACCCATTGGAATTTTACCCCGAATTGGATCCACACTGACACGGTAGTATCCAAATTCCATCTCACTGAGTTTTAACAGCTCCTGCAGTTGTTCCCTGACAATCTCATGCTTAGTGATTGCTCATCCCCTCTTTTCTATAAGAGTACCGATATCCTGCGGCAGCAGTTCTCGCAGTACCACCCGATAGTGCGGGTTTTCTGCTTTTCGATACTGTTCACTGTGATGAACTGGGCGAATCCCCTGGTTAAAATAATCCTCAAGATAATCCGTTAACTCTGCAGTCTTTTCGCTGCCCAACACAGCCTCAGCGGTATCAAGATATTCGTTCATAAGCTTCCTAAAATCCTGCCGCTCACCACACCTCGCCGCGGACTCTGCAAATATTTCCCATAAAAGTTCTATCGGTAAGCCGTGGTATTTCCACCCCGCCAGATTCACTCTGCAGTAGTGTTCGGAAATATGCTCATAAACAGGCAGATCGACTGGTTCTGTGCTTGCAAACTCCTCAAACAGGTATTGGCGGGCATTGTCCAAATCGGCCAAAAGATGCTCTGCTCCAAATGCTGCCTGATAGCATAACTTCACAACATCCTGCGGCTGCATCGATGGATGTATTTTCAGCTGTTCTACGAAATAACGGTTCATACTAATCATTTCACCACCTGATTAGGATTACCTTGCTTTTATCCCAGCAGCCAGCTTAAAGCCCCTTCCTCATCGGTAAACACAATGTCATAAGCCTCCTGCTCAGTCTCGATTAGCGTGCCGCTGCTTACGATGAGAAGATATCTTTTCCCCTGTGTTTCGATAACTTGCCAGTTCATCACCGCAGCCACTTCTTCAGTTCATTTTTTTAGCCTGTCATCGGCTTGTGATTGAGCAGCCCCAAAATCGCATGGTTTATTGACATGGTATCCCCCAAACAAATTACCGCGGTAACATATGTTATTAATATCATATGTTTCCGCGGCACCTGCCCACCCCAACTCTTATATACAGATAACGAGGAGAGATGCTCTCCTCGTTATCCAATCTACATATGGCTTCTGGCCACTATTGCGATTACAGGCTCGTTGCCCGATCTCATCATCAGTTCTGAATCCATCAGCATCGTCAGCTGCTCAAAGGTCTGCAGACCCTCGAAGTCAATGATCTTTGGCCCGATGGCAAGATAGATATCCGGTGTTAGAATGATGTCAGATTTATATACCAGGTATTCTTCCCAAAGCTTGCCTACTACCGATCTAACTCCGGCGACAGTAGTTGCAACTGCTGTTCCATCTTCTCGCTGCCTCTGGACAAAACCATTCTGATTTACTACCCGGATTTCCAGCTTGTCTTTAACCTGGTTGCCAAAGACCCAGAAGAATTCATTGGATACCACCAATTTTACATCGCTCGGATCTGCGCCCATCGATTCGGCAGCCAGCTTGCGGGCTTCATCTTCATCAACCACCCGCGCCAAGTCCTGAGTCGCGATTTCTGTAGAACCGGTAGCGATTGCTCTCACCTTTTGCGCTTGCGTGTCGATTTCGATCTGGATTTCAACTGAGTCAGGTGTAGCTCCGGATCGGATCACTGAGTCAGCTGCTTCTTCCCTCAGACGCATAATGTCTTCTTGGGTTGGATTCGGGATAACCCTTTCCACAGTATCGCGAACCAGCGCCAAAGCGACTCCGATTGAGGAAATAATCTCTGCCTGCTCCGCAATCTGATGGCGAAGTCCCATAATCTCAGCAGTTCTCGGCAGGAGAACCTTGGCTCCTCCACCGCCGCCAACCAATGTGATTTGGCTTCTCTCAATTTTGTGCTTCTCCATCAATTCTTCAATGATCTCAATACATGTTGCGGCGGCGTTATCCAAGACCCCAAGAGCCGCTTCCTTCCAGCTCATGTTCAAGAATCTGCCTAAGGCCTCGAAGCCTTTGACGCAGCTTTCCGGATGGCCGTAGGAATAATCGCCTTCCTTTACATATCCGAGGGCGTTCGCAGCGCAGGTTGTAGTCAAAGCATACCTTGAACCA
The DNA here is from genome assembly GCA_012837335.1 of Bacillota bacterium. Classification (NCBI taxonomy): domain Bacteria; kingdom Bacillati; phylum Bacillota; species Bacillota bacterium. The sequence continues at coordinate 2,922 of DURM01000082.1, read as the reverse complement.
TCCTCAGTCTCTATTGCAATATAGTCGGAGGGGTCTCCCTTGACCGGTGTAATCTGAACTACTTTCGGATTAACGATTTTATCCGGGCTGGTAAATGCCACATAGGACAGGTTGGCGATGTGGCAGGATCTTGGGCCAACATGGATGATTCTGCCGTTATCTGCTCTGATCATGGAACCGCCTGCTACTCCCCCGGTATGGACGTCAATGGAGTTAACCATGGTTCGCTGGCCGCCGACTACAGCATAGTCAATCATAGGACGGCCATTTTTAATTACTCCAATGTCGGTCGAAGTGCCGCCCACTTCGAAGAATATTCCATTAGAGATTTTTAGATGCATCAGGGCACCGACTGTGGAAGCTGCCGGTCCGGACAGCATAGTCAGCACTGGACGCTTTCGCATCTCTTCAATATCCATAACACCGCCGTCACCCCTCATGATCATCAGCGGCGCTTCAATGCCAGCAGTTCTGACCGCATCTTCCGTAGAATTAGCGGTGCTGATCATCTTCGGCAGAATCGAGCTGTTAATTACTGCCGTTCTTGTGCGTCTGCTCAATCCGTACAGCTTAGAGATATCGGAGGCACAGGTAGCCTCAACACCCATATCCCGAGCAATTTCCTGGACGATCAGTTCTTCCTTCATATTATCTACGCCAAAAGTCTTACTGGCAGCAATTACCGAACAGCCTTCGTCAATAAGAGATTTAACGGCTGCCTGCACTGTTTCTCGCGAAAAATCATTGAGGGAAATAAACCGGTATGCCGTTGTTATTCTGCGCTTACCAGATTTATCGAGAATGATATCGGAAATATTGCCTTGGATTCTGGAAAGGAACCCTGGAACTATACCTTTTGCTATACCGATTACCCCTACCTTAGCTACGTCTCCCTCAAGCAGAGCATTGGTTGCCTGCGTAGTAGAATGGGCGATGAACACGACTTCCTTGGCATCGATACCATTCTCATCTAAACATTTCTTAAAGGACTCAATAACACCCGCTGAAACACCGAGTTCATGCTCATGGGTTGTCGGCACAATACCTACACCGATAATTTCATAAGTTTCATTATCGATAGCGACAGCTTTAGTGTTAGTGCCGCCAACGTCAATTCCGACTCTAACCTTTCTCTTTTTCATATTACCACCTATGTTATCCATGGTTCCTCCTTATCCGAAGTTGAAATATACCAGAACCAGGTTCAACGCCGTGATCACCCAGGTCCAAACCAGTCCTGTTTTCAGAAAATCTTTAACGGATACCTTACTGTGGTTCAAAGCCCACATATTCCACGATTGAGTTGGACACTGCGACAGGTTCATTGCAATAGTCGGAACATACATCAGGGTGAACAAGAAAGGTGTTGGAAATGTTCCAATAGCATTAATTACTCCCACGGTAGCAGCTCCGGCTCCAAAAATTGTCAGCGGACCACGGAACAATCCTGAAGGTGCAATCAGAATAAAGGCAATGACTAATCCCAGCGTAGTCGTGGGCAGCACTCCGCCCAGAATAGGCTCGAAGAACGGCGCTGCTACACCGGAAATTCGGTTAAAGATAGGCAGCACAAACAAGAATCCCAGCAGACTGGCAACGTCTACAACACCATCGTAAAAGGTGCTGGAAATGACCCGGCTTGCTGCTTTAAAGGACGGGAAGTTGCCTGTAACTGCTAGTCCGAACAAGGCTCCCACAATAAAAGCGGGAATTGTCAGCCATCCAAAAGCGATAGACAGTGTAGTAGGAATGATTGGTGTGATTAACGAAATAGCTGGAATATCTTTTTCCTGTAAGTCATCGCCAATTTGGAGTGCCCACGCCTTTCTTCTCCGTTTCCTAGGACGCATATTAAAAGCCAGCATCGCAGCAACCAGCCCGAGCTGAAGAGCCATAGCAGGGAATGCCCACCTTAAGTAACTGCTGCCGTAAACCATATCAGGAAAGATTGCCTGCATTTGACTGAACAATACTGTGTTTATGTACATACCACTGCCTACACTCATCAAGTAGCTCGTAACTGCCAATGGCTTCGATACTCCCAAGGACATCAAAATCGGCAGAACGATAACACCGATTGCAACTACAGCTCCTGCTCCAAATGTGGAGGTGAAAATAATTCCAGTTACAATCGACAGAAGAATTGTTACGATCAGAGGATTGTCTCCTCCCAGTTCTGTGACGCTTCTAATCAACTTTTTCGCAATACCTGTATCAACAAGGACTCTTCCAAACCAGCTTCCAAAGATTACGTTAACAGCTGTTGCACCCCAGCTTTCCGGTCCACCTTGGAAGATGTTGCGCATAGCATCTGCCCAGGACAGTTGCCCTCCTACAATACATAGGGCTGTCCACACCACACCCATACCCAGAAATCCGATCATCAGATTTCCGCCTCTGGCTGCGTAAAAGATCAGCAGAAAGTAGGTGATCAGCAATAAAATACCTATTACTAGATCCATATAGTCCTCCTTAGAAATTGTTATTTGCGCTGAGAAAGCGCATTCTTGATATTTGTGCATCACCACAGCTTGTGTTTAGTCTCAAAACATCGAATTCAATTACAATTCTGCATCAATTCGATTTGCTGTACAAGATTCCCTAAACAAAATTTTTCATCGCATTTTTCGTTTTTTACTCGTACGCTGTTATTTTGTCCAGAAATTAGCTCCGAAAAACCTAAAAATATTAAAAAACCCGCAACTTATTCTCACAGCTGCGGGCAGTTAAAAACCGAAATCAGATAGTTTTAATGCGAAAAATGAAATAATAGTATAGGTACACAAGCATAAAACCAATAAAGACTTTAAAGGGCAGAATCTCGACAGTCAAACCTGAGATCAGCATCATACTGGAGGCAAGTACCAGCAGCTTGATCTTAGTGCTCAGCTTCATGGAGCGCTCCCTCATAAAGTCGGCAAG
>DURM01000081.1 GCA_012837335.1 Bacillota bacterium | reverse complement strand
AGGAGGTTTAGTTTATGGAAATTAAAAAAATAGCGATCCTGGGTTCAGGACGTCTCGGCCGCGGTATTGCGGAAAACGCAGCCACTAAAGGTTACGATGTAACCCTTTTCACCCAAGGTGCCGGCAGTCAAAACGCACCTCACCGGATCGAGCAGAGCCTTAACCGGAAAGTTGCTAAATGGGCTATGACCGAAACCCAAAAACGGGTGATTCTCAATCGGATCAATTATACCGCTGACTTAAAAGAACTGAAAAATGCTGACTTGGTTATTGAAGCAACTATTGATCATTTTTACACCAAGCAGGAACTGCTCCGGACTGCTGACCGTCTGTGTCGCCCGGAGGTAGTATTTATCCTTACCAGCGCAACTCTGCCGGTTTATGAGGTAGCGCGCGGATTAACCCGCTCTAATCTCTTAGTCGGAGCCCGCTTTATTCCGCCGGTTGTCGATGTGGACGCTGTAGAATTGAGCTACAGCCCAGATACAGATAAAAACGCGATTGAAATTGTGAAAAGATTCATCGCCCGCCTCGGCAAGCAGGCCGTTCGCGTTCACGAATCATCCGGACTGGTAAATCCCAGAACCTTGGTCACCTTGATTAATGAAGCCGCTTACCTATTAGATGAAGGCACAGCTTCAGCTGACGCGATTGAAACCATCGTAAAAGAAAGCTGGGGAATGGACCAAGGTCCATTTGAGATGGCTGACCGGATGGGCATTGATATCATCCTCGACTGGATGGAACAGCTGCAGAAGCGCTATGGAGATCGCTATAAACCTGCACCAATTATCTACAGACTCGTTCGTCAGGGCAGACTTGGTGTTAAAACTAAGCAGGGCTTTTTCAGCTGGAACGAGGACGGACAGCGAGCAGATAAACCAGGACATGGACAGGAGGAAAACTAGGTATGAAGATTTTAGTAATTAACTGCGGATCATCTTCGCTAAAATATAAGCTCTTTGACATGGAGAAGGAAGTTGTACTGGCCGATGGGAAAGCTGAGCGGATCGGCGAGGACGATGGCATTGTCACCCATCAAACAGTCGGCAAAGAGAAGGTCAGCAAAACCATGCCAATTCCAGAGCATGGTACCGCAATCTCCCAGTGCCTTTCACTTATAACTGATCCAGAGCTGGGCGCAATCCAAAGCCTGGATGAAATTAGCGGCATCGGACACCGGGTCCTTCACGGCGGTGAATACTTCAAGCAATCGACTCTGATCGATGACGAAGTTCTGCAGCAGCTGGAAGACTTAAGAGAATTAGGTCCTCTCCATATGCCGCCAAACATTCTAGGTATCCGCTCCTGCCAAAGGCTGATGCCGGGCAAGCCGCAAGTTGCGGTCTTTGATACAGCATTCCACTCTACCATGCCAAAACACGCTTATTTATATGCGATTCCTTATGAGCTATACCAGCGCTACCGGATTCGCCGCTACGGCTTCCACGGGACTAGCCACAATTATATTGCCCTTAGAGTGGCCGAGCTTATGAACCGCGATGCAGCCGATCTGAAAATTATTTCCTGCCACTTAGGCAATGGTGCAAGTCTGGCAGCTATCGATGGAGGCAAGTCTGTCGACACAACAATGGGCTTTACACCATTGGAAGGTTTAATGATGGGAACCAGAAGTGGAGATATCGATCCAAGTGCGCTGGAGTTCATCGCCGAAAAGGAAGACGTGCCTCTGCCGAACTTGATCAACATGCTCAATAAACACTCAGGCCTTTACGGCATTGCCGGAGTCAGCGACATGCGTGACATCATCCAAGGTGTAGAAGAGCAAAAACCGATGCATATGCTCGCTTACGAAATGTATGAGTACCGCATCCGCAAATACATTGGCGCGTACATAGCAGCTATGAATGGCGTTGATGCCATTGCCTTTACCGCTGGAATTGGTGAAAACACACCATGCCTGCGGAAAAAGATCTGCCAGAACCTAAGCTACTTAGGAATCTCGATTGACGAGGAGATCAATGAGCAGCGCGGCGAATATGAATTATCAACACCAGATTCAAAGATTAGAGTCTTTGTTGTACCGACAGATGAAGAAATCATGATTGCAAGAGATACACTTGATCTGATCTCTGACGAAAATTAATAAAGAGCGTGAAAAAACTGCAGGGGCCTTACTTTTAGTCCCTGCAGTTTTTTTAATATGTGAATCGATGCTGCCCAATCGTCACCACAGGTGTGCGGCTGTGCATAAATCGATCATTTGACAGTTTCGGATTAAAGAAGAATAAAGCGCCATTAGTAGGATCATTGCCATTTAATGCTTCTAAAGCTGCTCGATATGCCTGTTCACTCGCAGGCCGATAAAATGAACCATTGCGTATTGGTTGAAAAGCTCCTTCTTGGAAAAGCACTCCCCGCACTGTGTTGGGAAACTGACTGCTCTTAATTCTGTTAATGATAACTGCTCCAACAGCCACTTGACCGAGATACGGTTCGCCCCTGGCTTCAGCATGGATCATTTGGGCTATCCACTCTACTTCTTTATCGGTAAGCTTCAGTCCAACCGGATACTCTTTCAAAGTATCAGCTGGCACCACCAATGCCTGATTAACATGGATGGTTGTAGTCTCAAGGTTATTCAATTCCACCAGCTCGGCAACAGTAGTACCAAACATTTCGGCGATCGTGTACAAATTGTCGCCTTTAGCTACCTTATATGTTTCATGCTGCTTTTCCACTGTACGGACTGCATTGACCGCTTCTTTTGTTTTCACTACCAAAGCGCTGGCAATTGCATCCTCCAGTGAAGCGGCATCACAGCCAAATTCATCTTTAACTGCCGTTGATTCCTTCATCACATCTTTCACCGCATCTGATTCCGCCAGTGAAACATCAGGTTTCAAATCTATATCTGGCTCCAAAGGTTTGAGACTGGTGTCAGGAACTGCACTAAAGTATTCCTGCTCAATACTTTCGATGTCTTGAACTGCAGCTGTCTCTACCACTCCGCTTACACCGGCAGCTTCAGTTCTGTTTTCCGTAAACTGGTCTGCTGCGGCAACAAAGATAAAAATATTTATACAGATTAAAAGCACCATTATTATCGGAATCAGCTCAACAACTTGCTCAGAAACCGTTTTACGCATAAAATCGCCCCCCTTTCCTTCATGCATAAAACCACCATGCCTGTATCATAATATTCGTTCTCGTCACTTCTGATTACTTTAATTGAATAGGGACACTCCTTTTTTCTCACACTAACCATAACACCGCATAAGGAGAAGCGTTATGAGAAATCTTCCCATCAGCATTATTCTGCTGTCCGGCGTGATTGGTTTGATATTTCTTGGAGCAGCCCAGCGCGTTTTGGACCGCATGCGGCTGACAGATACAGAAGCCATTCTGCTCTTAGTCCTATTTATTGTTGCCCATTTTTTACCAGTAATTACACTAACTCAGTATCTGGCGCTAAACCTTGGCGCATTAATTCCTTTCGCCATCATTATATACCTTTTGCTCACCGCAGAAAAGCATGAGCGGATTCGGGCAGTCTTAATCAGCCTGGTTGCAGCCGCAATTTTGTATCTAACAGACAAGTTCCTGCCTACCCTTCCGGGTCAAATTCCTTACGACCTCGATCCTCTGTTTATACCTGGTGTGGCTGCGGGACTTATCTCCTATTTTACCACAAAATCGAGGCGAACTGCTTTCATCAGTGCCATTGCTGCAGTGATTCTCAATGATCTGGCTGCGGCAGTCAGTATATCTCTAAAAACTTATCATGCCCAAACAGTTATCGGCGGCGGTGGAATCTTTGACGCGCTCATGATCAACGGTATTTTAGCTGTATTTATCGCTGAGCTCATCGGCGAAATTGCTGAGCGCATTTATCGCGGGCCAGCAAAAATCTCAGACAACGGGGATGGTGATCACAATTAATAAAGCACTTATTATAAGTGTGCTATTAATACTTATTCTTTTTTGTCCCATTTGTCAAGGTTTGGAACTAAATCAGCTCAGTTACGAATTTTCTCGGGATTTGAACGTAGAAGAATTATGGGATGAGTGGTTGGAGCCGGAACAGTATATGACCATGGTGACTCCTGAGGGTGAAGTAATCATGCAGACAGCCAGACGCATTTATGAGGACGATGAATACCTTACCAGCGATAATAAGCTTTATCGTGTAGTAAAAATCGACGGAAATACAGCTTTTACTGAGCTTGTAGAATCCAAGGTAGATATAAACGCACAATCCATATCACTGAGGCAGATTCGCAAGGCTTTAGGTTTAAATCCGGTCCAGGCTCAGGAACAAGGTAAGAAGACCGGTCTCATTGGCATCTACCATACGCACAATGCGGAATCGTACATACCAACTGATGGCACCGACAGTATCGATGGCAAAGGCGGCATTCATGCTGTGGGAGACAGTTTTGCGTCAGCGCTGGAAAATCTGGGCGTAGAAGTGGGGTACTCAGAAAAGCTGCATCTGCCCCACGATCGCGGCGCGTACCGGCGGTCCCGCAGCACGGTATTGGAGCTCTTATCTCAAAATCCCGATGCCATCTTCGATGTCCACCGCGATGCGGCTCCTCAAAACGCCTACGCCGCCCAGATCGGTGATGATTGGATTACCCAAATTCAGTTTGTGGTAGGAAGGCAGAACCAAAATCTCGGAATCAACCGCCAGTATGCCCAGAGTTTAAAAGCCGCTGCAGACGAGATGTACCCAGGGTTAGTTAAGGGCATCTTTTTTGCCCGAGGCAACTATAATCAAGATCTAAGTCCCTTGAATCTGCTGATCGAAGCTGGTGCCCATACAAACAGCCGCGATGCTGCTATCAGAGGCATCTCTTTGTTTGCAGAGGTGGTTGATTATTATTTCTATGGGCCTAGGGACCAACGTCAGCGAGATTTTCACGTTCAAGGTGGTTCTAGTGCAGTCAGAACGCTTTTGTGGGTATTTCTATTTATTACAGCAACTGGTGTTATTTTCTATGTTATAAACGCCGGAGGCTGGAAAGCAGCTCTATCCCGTCTAAGACGACGCTGAATCGAACTCAATAGCTTTTGTCGTCCGCATCCGGTTTGAGTAGATACTGTACACGCTGACGCCACACCGGTTGGCTGCCTTAAGCAGCTGATCAAAATCAGCTCCCACATCTTCTGGGTAATGGGCATCTGAAGCAAAGGTAATCGGAATCTCTAACTCACCCGCCCGCTGTAAAATCCAATCCGCTGGGTAAATCTCTCCGACAGGCTTACGCAGACCAGCTGAACTTAACTCCAAGCTCAGCTGGTTTCTTGCCATTTTCTCCAAAATTTGGCAAACATGATCAGTAAATCTTGTGTCTGTCCGATGCCCAAATACCTTGATCAAATCAAAATGAGCGGCGATGTCAAATAAGCCAGAATCCACTGCGGAGCTCAGAACCTCATAATATCCTCGATAGGCTTGATCAGTATCCTGATTATCCCAAACTTCAGGAGCATAATCAAACCCCCATTTATCAATGACATGCACTGAGCCAAGAACAAAATCAAAAGGATACTGACTGATCAGCTTTTGAGCAAAACTTTCAGTACCCGGCAGATAATCAAGTTCCAATCCTATTTTGACCGGTATTCGCTGACTGCGCGCAGAAAGCAGTAATTCTATGTATTGATCTAAGTTGATCTTAAAGTCTTCAGCAATCCAATCCCGCATGAACTGATAGCTGCCTTCGCCCCGTGTTAAGTGCTTAAACATCGGATAAAACTCGCGGAATTTGTGGCAGTGCTCGGTGATACCGATTTCTGTAATGCCCCGTTTCTCTGCGATCTGCCAGAAACGCTCCAGCCACTCTAATGTTAAAGGTCCGTTTTCTAAATGCATGTGGTAATCAATCATGACACTATCTCTCCAATTCTAAATAGTGGCGTGCGCTTGCATGTCCAAGTGCCGCTCCAAATGCAACATTACTGGGCCAGTGCTGTTCCAGAAAAATACGGGACAATCCAATCATACCGGCTGCAGCATACCATAAACCCTTGAGCTCAGGATAATATTCCGATAAAACTACTGCTGCTGCTGTTGATGATGAAGTATGTCCAGATGGCATAGCAGCATAATCGCTGGCAAATTTAGGCCCATAAAAGGCAGCGCCTTCATTCAAATATGGTCTGGCCATTCCGGAAAGAGCTTTAACCACTGCTGTATTGACACCATTATAACCTATCACATGGAATAAATCGGAACCAAGTTCACTCCCATTTAAAACTAGCAGTAAGCTCACAGCTAAATGCAGTCTGGCATCGCCCAGCACTGAAACTGCAGTCCAAAACTCTTGAGGAAATGGATTTATTCCATGGAAAAGTTCATAATAAGCTTCATCCAGCAGCAAGAAATTAAAACCAACTACCATTCCACCGATCTCAAACTCTGCTAATCTAGGTTTAACAGTATAATAGCGATAAGTTACAGAAGGAAGCTCATTGAGAATTGAAGGGAAATCAAGATCCAGATCAGTTCCGTCGATACTTAAGATAATGTTATCGGCAGAATAAGCGGTGCTGCACAGAAAAATAACCACAGCAGCAGCTATAACCATCCTCTTCCACATCGGCATCCCCTCCAATACTCGTCAATTCGACAGCTGGCAAATAATTCCTATAATGAATATGAAAAACAGCACCGAAGCTGACTTCAGTGCTGTTAAGATATGGCTCCCCGGGCTGGACTCGAACCAGCAACCCTTCGGTTAACAGCCGAATGCTCTGCCATTGAGCTACCGAGGAGTATAAATTAGTT
>DURM01000080.1 GCA_012837335.1 Bacillota bacterium | reverse complement strand
CTTATTTAATGAGGTTAATGAATGAGAGGGGTAAGAGTGTGTATCAGAATCTGCAGTTAGTTGATCCGGAAATTTTTGAAGTTACGCGGCTTGAGACTAAACGTCAAGCGGAAAAACTGGAAATGATTGCATCCGAGAACTTTGTCAGTCGAGCAGTATTGGAAGCTATGGGCAGCCCATTAACTAATAAATATGCGGAAGGGTACCCAGGTAGACGTTATTATGGCGGATGCGAGCATGTGGATGTGGCAGAAGAATTAGCAATTGCGCGGGCTAAGCAATTGTTCGGCGCAGACCATGTCAATGTGCAGCCCCATTCGGGAGCACAGGCTAATCAGGCCGTGTATTTTGCGCTGTTAAAACCAGAAGACACAGTTTTAGGAATGGATTTAAGCCATGGTGGGCATCTGACTCACGGCAGCCGCGTGAATATGTCCGGAGCCTGGTTTAATTTTGTGCATTACGGAGTTGACCGGGAAACAGAACGTTTGGATTATGATCAGGTTCGGGATTTGGCTGTGAAACATCAACCGAAGCTGATTGTAGCAGGGGCTTCCGCCTATCCCCGGATTATTGATTTTAAGCTGCTGAGAGAAATTGCTGATGAAGTAGGAGCCTACTTAATGGTGGACATGGCCCATATCGCCGGTTTAGTAGCTGCTGGAGTCCATCCCAGTCCGATTCCTTATGCCCATGTGGTAACTACTACTACCCACAAAACTCTGAGAGGGCCGCGGGGAGGCATGATCCTCGCGAACAAAGATTTGGGCAGAGCGATTGATAAGGCGGTGTTCCCGGGAGTTCAGGGCGGACCATTGATGCATATAATTGCAGCTAAAGCAGTAGCTTTAAAAGAGGCATTGAGCGAGGAATTTAAATCTTATCAGGAGCAGGTAGTCAAGAATGCAGAAGCGCTGGCACAAGGCTTAAATAAGCGCGGCTTTGTTCTGGTTTCCGGCGGTACTGACAACCACTTGATTTTAGTTAATGTCAAAGCAAGAGGATTTACCGGAAAAGATGCTGAACAACTGCTCGATGATATAGGAATTACCGTGAACAAGAATACAATACCATTTGAAACCGAAAGTCCGTTTGTTACCAGCGGAATCCGCCTAGGTACGCCGGCACTGACTACACGGGGCTTGAAAGAGCAAGAAATGGATGAAATTGCTGCTGTGATCAGCGATACCCTCAATTCCGATACTAAGGATTATACTGAACTTAAGGAAAGGGTAAAAACGATCAGCGCACGGTTCCCGCTCTATCCAGATTTGATCTAAAATAAGAGTGCTAAAGGGGTAATCTATGTATGCCTATCCCTGTGGTAGATTCGAAGGCAAAGCGCAATCTCAAAATGAATACTTTGGATGGCGCTTTCGCCTCTGTTAGTGATAACTTAACCAACCCTTTTCTTGGTTTATTTGCACTTTCTTTAGGAGCTTCACCATCGCAAATCGGGATGCTGAATGCGTTTCCATCGTTTCTTGGCAACATCCTTCAGATACCCTACGGGGTTTTGGCCGAAAGGGTAAAAAACCGTAAAATCCCGATTGCGATCGGTGCTCTGATCAACCGTATCACTTGGGTTTTGATTGTTTTCATTCCTTTTTTGGTTGCTCCGGAATACGCAGTTCCCGCAGTGATTATCCTGGCTACATTTCGAGTTGCCGCGGCTAACCTGGGAGTTCCGGCTTGGACGGCAATTCAGGCTGAGATTGTACCCAAAAGCGTGCGGGGCCGCTATTATGCTAACCGCAATATTATCACCGCCAGTACTGGTCTGCTAGCAATGATTGCCGCCAGCAGAATCCTGGCTCTCAGTTATCCGGGAAATTATCAAGTTTTGTTTTCGCTGGCCTGTGTTATGGGGATCTTTTCCCTGATATCATTTTTGCAGATCCGTGTTGAACCGCTGGCTGGCAGGACAGCTGCCAGTGCTGGTAAGAAAAAGCGCAGCTTAAGTCCTAAAGCGACTATCAATCTAATTAAAAACAACCGGGCGTTCTCCTATTACTGTTTTGCGGCGTTTATTTGGGGAATGGGTGTAAACTTGGTCAGTCCGTTGGTGTCGGTATACTTCATCCAGGACTTGCAGGGAACAGCTCAGTACTGGGCTTATGTCCAGGCAGCCAGCACAATAGCAACGATATTGTGCCAGCGGTATTGGGGCCAGTTATCCGATGTGTTCGGCCAAAAAAACATTATGGTTAAAGCCGGTATTGGTGCAGCATTAGTACCGTTTTGGTGGTTTATTGCTCCTACAGCCCTGTCCGGTATTCTGATCAATTTTTGGAATGGTTTTGTGTGGGGCGGCTTTAACTTAGCATCATTCAACCTGCTGTTAGAAATCACCCCGGATGAAAGCCGCTCAATGTATGTGGGTGTTTATAATTCGCTGATGGGTATAGCTGCAGCAGTAGGTACTTTAGCAGGAGGATTTTTAGCTGAAGCAATCGGGATTAAGTTCTTATTCTTATTATCCTTTGCCGGACGCGGACTTGGTTTGTGGCTTATCTCAAGGGTGGATGCTGGATCTGATACAACGATGCGGTTCAGGGACTTGGGGTATCCGCTTAACCGCGGCAGGGCACAGCTTTGAGGCTTGCTTTTAGGCAGAAAATAATATATAATGTGTTAAGATATGGAAAAGCGATATAGGGACAAAATTGGTAAGATGAGCTGTGCAGAGAGCCAATGGTTGGTGTGAATTGGTCAGCTTATACCAAGGTCCACCCCTATGAGCTGGGAAGGAAACGCTAAGTGTAACTTCTTCGGGTAAGCCCGTTAGCGCTGTATGAGTGGATCAGCGGTTTAGCTGATCAATTAGGGTGGCAACGCGGGTATGATCTCGTCCCTGGGTATTAAATACTGGGATGAGATTTTTTATTTATTGCGAGCAATACTACTATTTAAGGAGGGTTTGCATGTTAGACTTACGCTTGATTAGAGAAAACCCCGAGCTGATTAGAGAAATGCTGAAGAATAGAGGCGAAGAAGCTCCTCTTGATGAGCTGCTTGAGTTAGATGATCAGAGACGCTCTCTCCTCACCGAAGTGGAGCAGTTGAAAGCCAAGCGCAATAAAGTTTCTGAGCAGGTAGCTCAATTAAAGCGGGAAAAGCAGGATGCATCTGCGCTGATTGAAGAAATGAAAGTAGTCTCTCAGACAATTAAGGACTACGATGACCAGCTGCGCGTTATTGAGGAACAGCTGCGTGATCGTCAGCTCCGCATTCCTAATATTCCCCATGAGTCGGTGCATGTGGGTCAGAGCGAAGAAGATAACAAAGAAATCCGCCGCTGGGGAGAACCCACTGCGTTTGAGTTTGAGCCGAAGCCTCACTGGGACTTAGGCGTTGACCTGGATATTCTCGATTTTGATCGCGGTGCTAAAGTGACCGGGACTCGGTTTTATTTCCTTAAAGGCTTAGGTGCAAGATTGGAGCGCGCCTTGGTTAACTTTATGCTTGATGTCCACACTGCTGAGCATGGATATTCCGAGGTGTTCCCACCGTTTATTGCCAACAAAGACAGCGCCATCGGCACCGGCCAGCTGCCAAAGTTTGGCGAGGACATGTTCAAACTCGAAAACTTAGATTATTATCTAATCCCAACCGCTGAAGTACCGGTTACAAATCTTTACCGGGATGAAATCTTAGATGGGGATCAGTTACCGATATACCATGTAGCATATTCAGCATGCTTCCGGTCAGAAGCAGGTGCATATGGGCGTGACACCCGCGGTGTGATCCGGGTGCATCAGTTTAATAAAGTTGAACTGGTAAAATTCGTTAAGCCAGAAAACTCTTATGAAGAGCACGAAAAACTTGTTGCTGATGCAGAAACTATTCTGCAGCGGCTCGGACTGCCTTATCGGGTAACCCAGATGTGCACTGCGGATTTAGGATTTACCGCAGCGAAGAAACTGGATCTTGAAGTTTGGATGCCGAGCTACGGTAAGTATGTTGAAATATCTTCCTGCAGCAACTTCGAGGCCTTCCAGGCGCGGAGAGCAAATATCCGCTACCGTCCGGAAAGGGGAGCCAAACCAGAATTTGTGCATACACTAAATGGCTCAGGGGTTGCAATCGGACGCTGCTTAGCAGCTGTTATTGAAAATTATCAGCAGGAAGATGGTTCAATCATTATTCCTGAAGTGCTGCGGCCATACATGCAGGGTTTAGCAAAAATTAGCTGAAAATAAACTTGTTAAATGGTTAATTTTACGGTATAATAGGCTTTGTGTGGAGGGGTGCCAGAGCGGACGAATGGAGCGGTCTTGAAAACCGTCGAGGGTTCACGCCCTCCGTGGGTTCGAATCCCACCCCCTCCGCCAGAACCTAAACTGCGATAAAGCCCTTTTCTTTAAGTGCGGTACTTAAGAAAGGGTTTTTTTATAAAGGGGCAATAATATGAGAATTAGAAAAGGAGATCTGCTCATATTCGTCGTATTGATGATTATAGGGTTTTTTACGTTTTATAACAATTTTTTTCGAGATGAAATAACTGGGAATTTGGCTATATTAGAGATTGATGGAGAAATTGTCGAAAAGTTTAATCTCGAAACAGATTTAGAAACCTATCGAGTCGAAACAGAGTATGGGTACAATGTCCTTGAATTTGCTGATGGAAGTGTAAGCGTGGTGGAAGCCGATTGCCCCGATCAAATCTGTGTGCATTTTGGATGGATTAAAACTGTTGGTCAAACAATTGTGTGCTTACCTCATAAGTTGATTATCAGAATTGCTAACGAAACAGCAGATTTAGGACTCGATGGGGTTGCATATTAATTGGATAATATACTAAGGGGTGATATTATGAAACAACGTATTTTGGTTGTCGACGACGAAGTCCCTATTCAGGAACTTATTAAGTTTAACCTGGAACAAGCTGGATTTGAAGTTGAAATAGCAGACAACGGAATTGCGGCTCTAGAAATGTTTGAAGCCAATAAACCGGATTTGATCGTGCTGGACTTAATGCTCCCGGGCAAAGACGGTTATGATGTATGTAAAGCAATCAGAAAAACCAGCAACACTCCAATCATCATGCTGACCGCTAAGGAAACAGAGCTGGAGCGAGTGCTGGGATTAGAGTTGGGTGCAGACGATTATATTACTAAACCCTTTAGTCCGCTTGAACTGGTTGCTCGCATCAAAGCTGTTCTCCGCCGTTCCAGCGGCCAAGATGATGAGGAAATCGATGAGTTTACCGTTGGATCCATTTTCATGAAGGTTGGAACACGGGAAGTATTGGTTAAGGGCGAGCCAGTAGAATTAACTCGTAAAGAGTTTGATCTGCTGCATATCTTTATGCAGAACGCAGGAAAAGTCTTGACCAGAGAATTTTTGCTGCAGAAAGTTTGGGGCTATGAATACGAGGGCGAAACACGTACTGTTGATGTTCATATCCGTCATCTGCGCAGAAAACTAGGTCCGGAAGGAGAAGAACGGATCGAGACCATTCACGGTGTCGGTTATAAATTGAGGGGGAATTAGGTTGCAGAAACCACTGCTCCTTAAACTAACCGGTCTAGTATTAGTGGTAACCTTGCTGAGTATGGGGGTTACCACGTTTTTTGTTATGCTGTTTGCATCAAATACTTTAGTTAATAATCTATTTGTTGACTTGATTTCCGATGCAGAACTGGTTGGTTACTGGCTGGATAATTCAACACAATCACGATTGAACGATGATATTACGCAGTTAGGCAGCAGAATTAACCGCAGAATCTCGGTAATAGATTTTGAAGGCAATATTTTTGCCGACTCACTTTACCCCGCCAGCCACCGGATGAATGTCTATGACACACCGGAATTTCAGCAGGCATTGACGGGTGAAGTGGGCACTGCCAGAAGAGCTAGCGAGTATTCTGATCAAGAAGTCCTCTATGTTGCTCTGCCCCGTTCCTGGGGAGTTGTGAGAGTAGCAACTACAACTGAAGAAATTACTGAGCCGCTGAATTTTTTATCGAAGGTAGCCTTAACATTGACGGCATTTATGGGACTGTTGGCCTTTGCAGTAACGTACTATATCAACCGCAATATAACCGGTCCCTTAGAAGAAATGCTTGATGTTACACGGCAGCTTCAGGTTGGAGAGTTCAGCCGCCGAGTTTTGGTTAGGAGTACGGATGAGATTGGACAGCTAAGCCGCGCTTTCAACGAGCTTTCCCAAACCTTGGAAGAGATGTTTCAAGCTGTTCACGACCGGGAGAATAAACTTAATGCGATTCTCACCAGTATGGGGGAAGGCGTGTTAGCAGTTGATTTGAACTACAAGGTAATCCTGGCTAACCGCAGCATGGCGGAAATGATCCAGGAGGATGAGGAAGGTTTAATCGGTAAAGATTTGATCGAGGTAATTCAAAGCTACCAGCTGGTTGAAGTGGTTGCTGATACCCTGGCGACCGGGAAATCGATCGAGACCGAGATTAAGCTGTATCCATCCAGCCGGCGCATGATTGCGGTTACCAGCAGTCGCTTGGAGGATGAAAATGATGAGACGATCGGGGCAGTGATTGTGCTCCGAGATGTTACTGAGCTGCGGCGGTTAGAAGCTATGCGCCGAGAGTTTGTGGCCAACGTTTCTCACGAGCTGCGGACACCTTTAACCAGTATCAAAGGTTTTGTTGAAACCATACTCAACGGCAAAACCGATGACGCCGCTTTAGTAGAGCGCTTTCTGACAATAGTCAACGGCGAAACCGATCGCATGATTACTCTCATCAATGACCTCCTTGATTTGACTAAAATAGAAAGCAGAAGGCAAAAGCTGATTTTCGAAGAAGTAAACATCAGAGAAATCTTTGAGGATACAATCACTGTTTTGAGCAGCAAAGCCGTGCAAAAAGACATCATTGTTGAGAATAAGCTGGAAGATCTTATTGTGCTGGGTGATCCTAAGCTTTTACGGCAGGTCAGTGTCAATCTGGTTGATAATGCGATTAAGTACAATAAAGAAGGCGGCCGTGTCTGGGTAGATGGGGTTGTTGAAGGTGGAACGGCCTGCATTAGTGTGAATGACACCGGTTTTGGCATCCCCAGTGACCATTTGGATCGTATTTTTGAACGGTTTTATCGTGTTGATAAAGGCCGTTCGCGCCAGCAGGGCGGCACCGGATTGGGTCTGTCGATTGTCAAGCATATAATCGATCGCCATGAGGGGAAGATCTGGGCTGAAAGTGAGTTTGGTGAAGGAAGCAGCATTAAGTTCACCTTGAAATTGGTTAAGTAAAAACTGCACTGCAATGTCTTATAAGGAGGACTTTACCATGAAATACCGGCGCTTAGGCCGCAGTGGTCTTAAAGTCAGTGTGATCAGTTTGGGCAGTTGGTTGACGTATGGTAAAAGTGTAGAATCGAACGTTGCAGAAAGAACAATCAAACAAGCTTATGATGTAGGAATTAACTTTTTTGACTCAGCCAATGTTTATGAGCAGGGTGAGGGAGAGCGAGTGATGGCCAGCGCGCTTCGCTCTTATCCGCGGGAGTCTTATGTAATCACTACAAAGGCTTTCTTCCCCATGGGTGATGGACCTAATGATCGGGGTTTGTCCCGCAAACACATTATGGAGCAGCTGCACGGCAGTCTGAAACGGATGCAGTTGGACTATGTAGATATTTTCTACTGCCACCGCTATGATCCTGAGACTCCGGTAGAAGAAACACTGCGGGCAATTGATGATTTGATTCGGCAGGGCAAGATCCTCTATGCTGGGGTCAGCGAATGGACTGCAGCCCAGATTGAGGAAGCTATTGCTGCAGCTGACCGCAAACTGCTTGATCGGATTGTTGTCAACCAGCCCCGCTACAGTTTATTGAACCGCGGGATCGAAAAAGAGATTGTTCCGGTGAGTCAAAAATATGGTATTGGACAGGTAGTATTCTCACCTCTGCAGCAGGGAGTATTAACGGGTAAGTACCGCGGAGAGGTAATTCCGGGGGACAGCCGCGCTGCTAACGAGGAGATTAACCGCGGAATCAAAGGTTATCTTACGCAAGATGTGCTTAACCGGGTAGACAAGCTTACTGAGATAGCCCAGAGCATCAAGATTACAACAGCGCAGCTGGCTTTAGGCTGGGTGCTCCATAAGCCCAGCATCGTAAGCGCTTTAGTCGGGGCAAGCCGGCCGGAGCAAATCTTAGAGAATGCGAATGCTAGTGAAGTTAGCTTAAGTCCAGAGATAATGGAACAGATCGAGGAGTTGTTTCCCCGTCAATAATGTTTTTCACGGTTAGGGGTTGTTTTGGCGGTTACTTTTATGGTAAACTAGTAACAGATGCTTTGAAGGAAGTTTGTTTAAGATTTCGCAGTTGACAACCTCTGTTTTTTGTGTTAAACTAGGATTTGTCAGCGAAAATGAGTTTAAAAGGGAAGGGTGCTTGAGAGGCCGAAAAGGACCGCCTGCTAAGCGGTTGAGGGTGATTACAGCCCTCCGAGGGTTCAAATCCCTCCCCTTCCGCCATTAGATATAACACGCGCCCGTAGCTCAGCTGGATAGAGTGTCTGACTACGAATCAGAAGGTCTCAGGTTCGAATCCTGACGGGCGCGCCATTTTAAAATATCGACTGCAACAAGGGTTGCAGTCTTTTTTTATTTTTCTTTAAACTGAAAATCAGACGGCCTATTGGGCAAAATTGGGTAAAAACTGTATGTATGGAGAAACTAGCGAATGATGAAAGGAGCGAGATCCATGAATCCAGGCCAAAAAGGAAATCGTGCCAAAGATTTTGGATCTAGTCAAGCCCGAAGCTGTTGATGAAGTCAAGGCAGCTATGGAGGATTTTGGGTCAAGGTTATAGTTAAAAAGACCGGGGTTCCGGTCTTTTCAAATATGGATTTTGGCTTCCCATTCACTGAAAAAGTCTTTGAGAATAGATTTGCTTTTATGTCGTTGGCGACCTTGGATCTTGCCATAATCAGGATAGAAAGTGTTTTTACTGGTGTCTGCTCCCCAATTATTTGTGTATACTTCTAGGTTTAAGCTGCTGTACTCGGTCAAGAGCTGGCAGAAGCTGTCGATGATACCAGCTTCCCTAATATTGCGGACAAAAGTGATGTTAAGCTGATCATAAACAGTTCCCATGGCACAGTTGATGGGAGTTTTTTCTTTCGGGTAAGAAACCAATTCAAATTTATCAATGTAGGGTTCCATAGACTTAGGAAGCTGAACCTTGCCCATGTTAGATAGATTGATGGTGGTAGCGCTGCCAAAGCGTTTGTAGATCTGCTGAGTAAACTTGTTCTTGATAAACAGCGGCACAAGCTTAAGCGGAAGCCGCTCAAACCGAATCGAAGTGCCTAATGCAAGCATCAACTGCAGGTGTTCTTGGGTAAGGTTTTCCTGCAACTGCTTTTCAGTAAGGTTTATGATATCTT